>NZ_JAXBME010000003.1:0-300000 GCF_033963835.1 Cytobacillus sp. IB215665 | reverse complement strand
CCTTATTACTTGTTGACTATCTTATCTGCGACAAGGGAGATGTTTTTTATTACTTTTGGGACATTACTCTTGATTGAAACATTTAATACTTCTGTACAATTAATGGCACTACTGATGGCTGCTCAC
This sequence comes from Cytobacillus sp. IB215665, assembly GCF_033963835.1. Lineage (NCBI taxonomy): Bacteria > Bacillati > Bacillota > Bacilli > Caryophanales > Bacillaceae > Cytobacillus > Cytobacillus sp. IB215665. The sequence continues at coordinate 299,874 of NZ_JAXBME010000003.1, read as the reverse complement.
AGTATATGTGCCATCATCACGCGTCCATTAGTTGGTAAGGCAATACAGCGATGGGGTGAAGGAAGAGCACTTGCGGTTAATTATATCCTAGTTACGATTGTATTCGTAGGGTATGCTTTGTTCGATTATGTCTATCTTATTTATTTTCTTTTTATCATTGATGATGTGTTAGTTGGTTTTGACGATATCGGTATATCATCTTTCGTAGGACGTCTAGTTCCCAGGGATGAATTAAGTGCGACGTTAGCAATGGGTAGTACAATAGCGCACGTTGTTGCAGTTTGTATCCCAATTCTAGGAGCAGTAGTTTGGACAATGTTTGGATCTATGATTATTTTTCTGATTGGTGCTATTGTAACGATTATAGCAGCGTTGTTTTCATTCAAGTTGTCAAACTTTAAACTAATTTAACATTGTTTAGTTGTTATAGAAAAAATGAGGCTATTTGAAAAGATCAATTTCAAATAGCCTTCCTTATGTTCTAATAAAAGCATGCAATATTATTATCTTGGTTATACAAGTTGTTAAAATGTAGCGTGAGCAAAATAAAAATGCTCAAAAGCGCTTAATAGATCATGTCTGTTGCTGAAATATCGCTTGTCAATATCCTCAGGAGAAAGGTGTTCGTAAAGTAGCATATCTATTTGCTGAAGTGATAAGTCCATCGTATTTGGGTCTAAGCCAGTTTTTAGAGGTTCTTGCGCTTGTTTAGCTATTTCTTGCATTTGTAATATACGTTTTGATGCTCTGTCTGGGTCAAATGCAGTATCATCTAAATAGTCAAATACAATTGAACTTCCAGTTGGTATAATTCTTTTTAATGCTTGTAATGTTTCAAATATCGTGTCTATCGTTAAATAATACGTTACACCTAACCAGCTGATAAACGTCAATTTCTTAGGTGAGAATGAAGATTTAATAAGCACATTAGTAATGTTTTCCTCTGTGAAGTCTATTGGGATAAAGTGCACGTTGTTAGGTATTTCCCACTTGAGTTCAGCCATTCGCTTTATTTTGAGAGTCTGAGTTGCAGGATGATCAAGTTCAAAAACTTGTAAATGGTTTATTAATTCCGTTCTGCGATACGCAAACGTGTCAAAGCCTGCTCCTAATATAATATATTGTTCAACCCCTCTAGTAATAGCATTTTCTAAACAACCCTCCACATATTTTGCACGGCTCACAGTTTGTGGAATACATTGGGTACTCATAACCCAATTTAATGCGTCAGTTTTATTGCTATATTTTGATGCGTTTTCTGGATTGAAAAATGATATGGCCTTAGCCCAATTATGTCCAATCATGGCACTTTCTTTGCCTGATATTAGCTCTTGTGCAAGGAAATCATCAAAGATGATGGGGTAATGGTGTTGTGAATGATAGGATCTAGCAAAGGCACTAACAATTGCGGTTAGGCTTGCTTTGTTATTCACTTAAACATCTCCTTAACATATTTAAGTAGCTAACTACTTAGTTCAATCAGCGCTAATCATATTTTAACACAGAAGTTGAAAAATGGAAATAAATATTTAATTATAGCATATAATTTATAATTTGTCAATGTGTTTTTAGAGTTCTATTTCTTTTTATTAATACATAAGTATTATAGATAAACATAGTTACAGCTAGAAGGGAGAGGTAGTAATGTATTACCGCTTACTCGCTATCAATATTGATGGAACTCTACTACGGTCAAATGGTCGGTTACAAAAAGGTGTAAAGGAAGCAATTCAGTTTGTTCAAAATAAAGATGTGTATGTAACACTAATTACAGGCAGAAACTTTTTGTCAGCTCAAAAAGTAGCGAAGGCTTTAAAAATAGATTCCGTACTTGTAACTCTTAATGGGGCTTTTATTGCTAATTCTATAGATCGTCCAATCTATGTAAATGGTTTATCAGAGGAGAGAACTTTTAATATTGTGCAAGTGTTAGAAAATTATGATTGCAATATAAGATTAATTCATGAAAAATTCTCTTTAGGCAATAGAAAAAGAGCAACAGAAAATATAGTTGCAAAAGCAGTTTTAAATAGTGGTGATCCTTTGTTTTATCCATTGCAATTTGTTGATTCATTAGGTGACCATTTACGCGATAATCCAGTCTCAGCACTAAAAATAGAAGTGTATTTTTCCAATAAAGATGAGAAGAAGAAAGTGGAAGATACGATTAGCAAAGCATTTCCAACACTCTCTATACTTGCAAATATTGAAAATAAAATTGAAATTATTCCAGAAGGGGTATCAAAGCTTAACGGATTGAAGAGATTAGGTGAGCATATTGGTATTCAATTGAATGAAATGGTTGCAATTGGTTATGGGTTAGATGATTTACCTATAGTTAAACAAGTAGGCTTAGGTGTAGCGATGTGGGATTCACCAAACGAGGTGAAAAAGGCAGCAGATTGGATTACACGTACGAGTAATCAACAAGGTGTAACATATATGATTAAAGAACATTTTCGTAAGCAACAACGAAAAGAATTTCTCCGTGAAGTAAGTCGTTCAGGAGAAAACTAAATAGAACCTTGCCCATCACGTTAATTGTTGCGGTTGAGAGTCAAATCGGGTATACCTCACTTTACAAACTAATTAAAAAAACTTTCCTATAAGTGATTTTAACTTGATCACGACACTTTATAATATCAAATATTTAGGAGAAGCTATAAGTTACAAAAACAATAGTTTTTAACAATACAGCATGAATAGCTATCGTGCTCGAAACACATTTTGATGTTGATTTGAAATAAAGGTAAGATATTTATAACAAAGATGAGATGTTTTGATAAAATCACGATGTTCACAAAAAAATGTGATGGTATTCCCCTTTGGATATGGTTATCTAAAGGGGTTTTTATAGTGAAAAGAAAATAGTATTTGAATAAATAGCTGTTAATTGACATAAAGCTGTTCCATTAGATTCAATACTGAACCTGAAATAAAGTAGTGCTGTGATACAACATAAAGCGATTAAAGTTTGCAGAAGGTACCTTTCTTCACTCTGATCAAGGAGTACACTATGCTAACCCAACCTTTCAGTAATATGTAAAAAAACTGGGATTTAAACAATGAATGTCAAGGTGAGGAAACTGTTGAGATAACGCTCCAATAGAGTCCTTATTTGGGCACTTTAAAGGTGAATCCTATATAAAACCGTGTAGCACTTTAGAAGAACTGAAAAGAGAAGTAAGAAGTAATATGATGTACTACAACAATTTTAGATATCAATGGATCTTAATGAAGATGACTCCTGTTAAATACAGAAATTATCTTCTACATGTGACATGATCTTTTAGTTAAGTCCTTTACAAGGGGGGACATTTTAAAAACTAGTTAACCTTATTCTACAATGTGGCTCAAATCTGAAATAAAAATTTGCACCTTGTTTTTAGGGTCAGATTGTTTAGGGAAATTCTTATATTAAGTAGCAGACTTTTAACTGCAATGAAACCCGAACACCAAAATGGTTCCTAATGTTTAGCGTCAGTATAAAGTAATCTTACCCCAAGTCCTACAATCAGGTCAGTTACTTTATCAATCGTGTTTTGAACCTTAGTAGAAGCTAGCCATTGCTTAACATAATCTACTAGAAATACAATCACAGTAAATCATAATTTAATCATAAGTTTGATTTTGTTACTGAAAATGCACTCTCAGAAGCTGATACTAAGAACCCAATTAATATAGTAGGTTTAGATATGCAGCCACAACCGTACATAATAAAGGAATATTTTATGGTAGAAATAAAGAACAGTAAACTTACAAGCTTAAACTCTTGAAGTATTACTTGGTTATTAAATGATTTGTTTTTTAAAAGCCCCCCTTTAAGAGACAAGGTGAACGAAATATATGTGGAAGGAGGTGGAGCAAATTTCAAAATAATATATCTATTAAATTTCTAAAATTTAAAACTATCTGTACGGGGGGAACTAAATGTTGAAGAAGACATTCTTGGTTATGATAATGCTAACATTAATATTACCAATGTTCAGTGGTAATATTGCAGCAGCTATTAACTACCAGCACGCAGTTAACAGTTTAACTGAAACTAAATCTCAAATTTCATTTACTTCAAACGTAAATACGAGCTGGGTAGATGTTCATTACAAAGTTAATACAGGTGTCCAGCAAAATGTAAGAATGAATAAAGAAGGGTCGACTTTTACACATGAATTAAGTGGGCTAGAAGCTGGTGACATTATTGATTACAGTTTTACTTATAACAATGGTACTCCAGCATATAACACACCTTGGTATGAAAGTCCGCATGGATTGGAAGTGAGGCCAGAACCAGAGTCAGAACCAGAGCCAGAACCAGAACCAACACCTGTACCTGAGCCTAATACAGATGTCGAGCGACTTGTGATTGACGATTTTAACAGGTGGGAACAATGGAACTCAAATAAAAACGACTTAAACGAATCTATTATACGTAACGGAGGGGTTTACAACCTTGAAGGTAATAGAAATCTCTATTTTTTCTTTAACGGTGGATCGAGAGCTGAGTCATTTGATCAATACATAAATCGAGATATTTCTGCTTATGATACATTGGAGCTAACTTTAAAAAGTCCAAGTGTTGTTGAGGAAAATTCCATTAACATCGTTTTAAATGATGGAACAAATCACTCGCTAAAATTATCTGACTACGGCAATATCACAAGCAATTACCAAACAATCTCAATACCATTAGTTGATTTTCAGGCGGAATTAACGAATGCAATATTTTTACGCTACGAAGGCATAGGAACTGGTAAAATTGTTCGTATCGATGAAATGGTCCTTACATCATCTACTGGAGTTATGCCAGAACCTGAGCCAACAGAACCAACAGAACCAACAGAACCACCAACAGAACCAACTCCTGAACCAGTTCCAGAGCCAGAACCATCGAATCTCAATACAATTAATCCGTTTGAGAAAATCGAAGCAGAAAATTACGATTTTATGAGAGGAATTGACACGGAAGTTACTACTGACGTAGGTAGTGGACAAAACGTTGGTTGGACAGATAATGGCGACTACATCGCATTTGAAAATGTTGATTTTGGAACAGAAACCCCGAAAGGAATTGAAGCAAGAGTAGCTAGTCAAAGCATCGGTGGAACAATTGAAGTGAGGTTAGATGGTGTTGATGGACCTTTGCTGGGCACAGTAGATATTCAACATACTGGTGGATGGCAAAATTGGGTTACAAATACTTCTACTATCTCTAATGTCACTGGCACACATGATGTGTATTTAGTTTTCAAAGGAGTAGCTTCAGGGATTGGAAATTTAAATTGGTTTGTATTCACTAGTACAACAGGTCAAGTTGAGTCAGTAGAAGAGGAGCCAGATGAACAACCAGAAAATTCAGCGGGAGATGACAATCAAAATCCCTCACAATCTGATAGATATGAAATACAAGAAATTGGAGTAGGGGACTCTTTAGCACAAGTTCTTGAAATCTTAGGCCCACCACAGCGTGAGGATGTTAGTAAATATGGATTTACATGGTATATTTATAATCAATCCTATGAAAACTTCATAATGGTTGGTGTAGAAAATAGTAAAGTAGTTGCCTTATTTACGAATGCGACAAATTGGACAACGCCATCTCACTTAAAATACGGAGATAATAAGACGAATGTAGATGAAATTTATGGTGAGCCACTAGAGTATTATTTGAAAGGAAACACGAGATTTTGGATAAACGAATCACCTAATGAAGTAGCTACATATTCAGTTGAAGAGCTTTATATAACATTCTTCTACGATATATATGAACAACAGGAAGTAGCTGGTATATTATATATAAATAAGGATACAGAAGACCAATTTCGTAGCTATTATGGCAACCCATCTACAAATTTAACTGAAGTATATGCTAAACAAATATTTGATTTAGCTAATGTAGAAAGGGTAAAAAGAGACTTAAAGCCATTTATTTACGATGAAACTGTTTCAAAGGCTGCTTTTAATCATAGTAAAGATATGGCATTGCGAAATTTCTTTGATCATACAGACCCAGACGGCAAAAATGTAGTTGATCGGTTGAGAAATGAAGGGATTTTATCCTTTTCTTTGATTGCAGAAAATATAGCAGCTGGTCAGTATAATGCCATTTATGCTAATGCAGGTTGGATGAATTCATCAGGACACCGTGCTAATATTTTGGGTAATGCAGAAAGGTTAGGTACAGGTGTTTACTATAACCCAGATAGTCAATATAGAATTTATTATACCCAAAATTTTTATACTCCAAGATAATAACTTTTACATAATTTATGCAAAAATACTCAACTAAGTTTAGTTTTATAATCTAGTAAAATAAAAAGCTAACTTATAAATTAGACAAGTTCATTAGTTTGCTTACAGGGTCTGATTCCGGTTTAGAGGTGGAATCAGGCCTTTAGTTTTGTCCTTAGTATGTCCATTGAGTCGATTAAGAATTAATTGTATATTTTTAGGATAGACGTACAAAACTGATGCAATGTTTGGAGAGTTAACAACTAATCTAATCACTAGATCTTTCATACTAAATGGTATTGGTGGACTATTATTCGGATACTTATTTTGGAAGAAAGGTTTTGAATATGCAATTTTAGCACACATGTTTTTTTACAATTTACATTTATTCCACTCTTTTATTAGTTGTGATGAAACAACCAATTAGATTACAAGAGATCTTTTTTAACCCCGTCTCAAAAAAATTAGGACGGGGTTAATGAATTCGAAGGCTAAGAATTAAACAAATTTATTTGTTCATACAGTCTACTCATAGAACAAAATTTCTATCTAATCTCAACTCCCGCAGCACTCGTGTGTCCTCTCAAAATAATTTGAGATATCATAACGGACATTTCTTCTGGAGATTTATGATTTTCCTCTCTTAACCACCAATCTATTATTCCGACAAAAGCTGAGCTAGAAAAATGAAGAAGTACTTCTTTTGGAATTTTAAAATCAGCATCTGTCATTTCTAGATTATTAAAATTTTCTTCGAATTTACCAATCATGACTTCCTCTAAGTTTTTTCTAAATTCATAAACTCCATGTTTTCCGAACATTACTTGGTAAAAGAAGCGATGTTTTTCAACACTTTCATAAACTCTCTGAATGGTCATTTGATGATTTTTTATTTTAAACTGTTGCTCTTCGATATGATTATTAGAATCACCATAAGATGTTATGAGTTCTTTTAATACTACATCCATCATCTGCTCTAATAAATCATACTTGTCTTGATAATGTAAATAAAATGTCGCGCGGTTAATCATCGCTTCATCTGCAATGTTTTGGATTGTAATGCTGTCAAAACCTTTTTGTTGGAGTAATTTTAAGAAGGCTTCTCCAATTAGTTTTCTCGTACGAGTGATTCGTAAATCTTCTTTATTTGCCATAATGTACCAATCCAATCATTTTATTATTATTTTAAACAACAATTCATTTTACGATGTCGTGTATAAAACAAATGAAGAAACATTGATTATTGTCTCATCGTAAATTTCAAATATAATAACAGTATAAACAACAGGTTATTAAATAATCAACATGTTGTTGGGTAATATACACTTATTAAATTGTGCCCTTGGAAGGAGAAGCAAAAAGTAATGAATGTTGTAAGTTTAACAGATTGTATAAAACTAGAGAAAGTGTTGGTAGGTTCAAAAGCGATGAACCTATCTAAAATAAAATCAACAATACCTTCAATACCAGATGGGTTTATATTAACTTCAGATTCTTTTAAAAAATTTCTTACACATAACAATATCAGCTCCAAGAATAACCGACACATTCAAGAGGAAATTTTGACTGCTGAATATCCAAGGGAACTGGAATTATCAATATCAAAATCTTTCAAGGATATAAAAACCAGCCCTGATGTAACGATAGCCGTTCGTTCCTCTTCAGCAATGGAAGACCTAAATAACGCATCTTTTGCAGGGCAATATGAAACAATTTTGAGTGTGAAAAACTTAGATCAATTATTGGATAGTATTAAACGATGTTGGGCTTCGTATTTTTCAGCACACATACTAGACTATGCTAAAACCAATAATATATCTCTCTCCGATGTTCAGATGGGTGTTTTCGTTCAACAGATGATTCACGCAGATGTATCGGGAGTAATTTTCAGCTCTAATCCAGTAACGAATAACCAAAACGAAATACTAGTAAATGCAAGTTATGGATTAGGAGAAGCGATTGTGGATGGTAGTGTAACTCCAGATATGTATGTAATCAACAAAGAAAACAAGCACATTGTAAAAGAATTAGGTGATAAAGAGATACAAATAATTGCTATGGAAGATGGGAATGAAACCGTAGTGGTTTCTGCGGATCAACAAGAAATATTTTGCTTGGGTGACGAAGAAATTCTAGAACTAGTTGATATAACAATGAAAATAGAAAATTTCTTTGAAAATCCGGTAGATATAGAATTTGCTATAAAAAATAACATCATTTATATTTTGCAAGCAAGACCTATTACGACTTTTAAAGGAGAAAATGTATAATGACATCCAATGTATATCATGTAGATTTAAAGGATTTTAAACAAAATTTAATAATATCGGAGGAAGAGAAGCAATGGTTTTGGGAATACAATGATACGCATTTCTCGAAGCCACTTACTCCCTTATTTGCTTCATTCATGGGCCCTTCAGTTTCTAGTGGGACCTTGGAAGCTTTTGAAAAATTGAAACTCCCATTAAAACAATTTCAATTTAAAATTTCGAAAGGCTACCATTACCAAACAGTTAAAGTACATGATAACCCTGAGACGAGAGTAGCGGAACATAAAGAAGTGATGACAACAGTTTTTCCAAGAGCATCAGAAATTCTTTTTGAATATGTAGAAAATACTCTACTTCCATACTACAGCATACTGGATGAAGCAAAAAAACAAAAGTTAACCTTAGAAGAAGCAGAAGAAAGAGTGTTAGAACTTTTTCAGATGTATTTGAAAATTTGGTCCATACACTTTGAAGTAGTGATGCCAAAAATGTCAATGGGGCTAGCTCTTGAGGAGATATACGGGAAGTTGTTAAATACCAAAGACACAACAGGAGTATATGATTTGTTATTAGGAACCATGAATAAATCAATTGAAACAGACCGAGAACTGTGGAGGCTCTCTTTAATTGTTAAAGATTCAGCAATTTTATCTGAAATATTTAATAATTCATATGTGATTCATTTAAGTGATTCACTTAATAATGTGGATGAAGGCCGTCAGTTTTTAACTACTGTCAACACTTTATTGGAAACATATGGTTACCGTGCGAGCAATCATGAATTTAATGAAGAAACATGGGTGGAAAATCCGAATCATGCTTTAACATTGGTTAAAAACTATATTGAAAAAGACTTTGATTTCGAAGCTGAGCTGCAAGAAGGGATCAATAAGAGAGAGCAGAAAGTGAATGAAGTATTAGCTAGAATGCCTGATGGGGAGTTAAAAGAAACATTTATTTCACTTTATGGTATGGCACTTAGAATGTGGGGAATTAATGAAGACCATCATTTTTATATTGATGCGATGTTACCGGCAAAAGCACGTCTATTTTTATTAAATGTTGGAGGTTTATTAGTTAATCATTCTGTGATCGATAAGAAAGAAGATATTTCTTATCTTTATTTAGACGAATTAGTTGAATTATTAAGACAACCTAAGTCAGTATTTGACTTGATCAAAGAAAGAAAGGAAGAACATAAGAACAATGAAGCAATTACTCCTGTTCCTTTCTATGGTAATCCACCGGAAGGGCGTTCGTCAGATCCAATCGCAGAAAGAATGTTTGGTACAAGAATGGCCGACTTAAATGAAGAGAAGAAAACATTTACTGGTTATTCTAGTAGCGTAGGAGTACACACTGGAACAGTAAAGGTTGTTAGTGATCAAAGTGAATTTGATAAGGTGAGAAAAGGAGATATCCTTGTCTGTAAAACGACTACACCATCTTGGACAGTATTGTTTAACTTAGCAGGTGCTATTGTTACAGATGTAGGTGGAATTCTATCACATGCTGCTACTGTTGCAAGAGAATATGGAGTTCCTTGTGTAACTGGAACGAAAATTGCAACCTCTACACTAAAAGACGGAGATGTGGTTAAAGTGGATGGTGCTAAAGGTGAAGTTACCATTCTTGAATAAAACAAATCTAATTTTGTTGTCTATATTAATAGGGACGTTTTTAGTCCCTGTTAATTCAACAATGATCGCTGTTGGGCTTCCTAGTATTGCATCCTATTTAAATGTTTCAATTACTGATATATCATGGGTGGTTACTATTTATTTAATTGTTATGGCAGTCGTGCAGCCCATTGCGGGTAAATTAGGGGATTTATATGGGAATAAACAAGTAATGCAGATCGGGTTTATTGTGTTTCTTATCTCATCGATGGCTTGTGCTTTTTCTTTTAATTTGTTTTCTCTTATTCTATTCCGTTCTTTACAAGCACTAGGCGGTGCATTATTAACCCCAAATGCTACCGCGATTATTCGCTTCGCGATTCCAACAAAAAAATTGAGTCATGCTTTTAGTATTTTTGGCCTTACGATGGGTTTAGGTGCAGCGATAGGCCCCCTACTGGGTTCATTTTTAATCCGTTCATTCAGTTGGGAAGCTATATTTTGGGTTAATATTCCTTTTCTGGTCATTGGTGTGATTGCCACTTGGTTTATTGTACCTAATGTGAACGATTCCCAACCTAATAACAAAACCTTGGATATAGCAGGTACTTTATACCTTGGTGCAATATTGACATTCATGACATTATTTGCAACCAAAAATGAATTAATAACTGGTTGGACGACTCTTGTTTTATTTATCTTAGTTGCCTTATTTAGTTATCAAGAGCTAGTAAGCAAAGCTCCTTTAATTGAATTTAGTATGTTTAAAAATATCCATTTTACTACTGCAAACTTATTTATTATGATTAATAACTTTTTCATGTACAGTACGGTTCTATTTATTCCTATTTCACTGAATCAGTTTAGTATCAGCACAATTGGTATGATGTTATTCTATTTTGCCATTTCTATGTCATTATCTTCATGGATAGGGGGGACATTGGCCAATAAGATTGGTAAGGATAAAGTCATTTTTATATCGTTTTTCTTATGTTGTATCACAGCACTACTTTATTTCACGTTTAGTAATGAATCTTCGTATTTGTTTGTTGTAATTGCATTAATTTTTGGTGGTTTTTCTTCAGGGATTGGAATTTCCTCTATGCAGATCAATAGTTTGAAATCTGTACCAAGAGAGAAAGTGGGAATTGCTTCTGGCATTTACTCTACTTTTAGATATTTGGGTGGAATAATGGCATCCGTGGTAGTTGCTATTTTAATAGGCAATACATTCTTTTTTTTATTATTACTTTGTTTTTCAATCATAGGTCTTATCCTTTCACTTGGATTAGTTCTGAAAAATAGTACAAATTTAAATACAAAAAATATGAGGTGAAAATATGAATACACTCATTATCTATACACATCCGAATCGTTCCAGTTTATGTTATTCATTTTTGCAAAAAACTTTAAAGGGAATGAGAGAGAATTCCAATATTAATGAAATAAAACTACTCGATTTATATGAGGAAGGATTTAATCCTGCGCTTGTATTTAATAAGGACAAAAGAAGAAGGGACATGCATAAGGATCCTGATTTAAAAAAGTATAGAGATCAAATTATTCGGGCAGATAAAATTGTTTTTATTTATCCAATTTGGTGGGGAAGACCACCAGCAATGCTTTTAGGCTATATAGATCAAATATTCTCAACAAAATTTGCCTATAAAAATGTTGGAAAAATCATGCCTGAAGGGCTATTGAAGGGAAAATCCGTTGTTTGTATCTCAACAATGAAAGGACCGGAAATTCTTTATCCGTTACTTATATTGAGAAATTCCCATAAGCGTTCAATGGAAAAGTTAGTATTCAACTTTGTAGGAATTAAAGATGTAAAGTTTTTTGAATTCGGTAATATGGAGAACCCGAAAGGAAAACATACAAAAAAACTAGAAAAAGTTTACCAATATTTTCAGCAAATAAGTAGCTAAGTAAACTCAGTAATATAGGGAGAGAAGTAAAATGAAAAAAGTACTATTAGTGAAAGCAAATCCACAACAAGAGAAAAAATCTTATACACTGCGTTTAGCAAAAACGTTTATTGATGAATACCAAACGCAGAATCCAAATGATCAAATAATAGAGTTAGATTTGTACAAGGAAGAGATTCCTTTTATTGATGGTGATGTGTTATCTGCTAGAGGGAAGGTCGTGTTACAACAAGAGCTTAATGAAATAGAGTTTGAGAAAATAAATAAAATAAACTGACTAGCCTACTTATTTTTAGAGTCAGATAAAATCATTTTCTCTGCACCTATGTGGAATTTTGGTTTTCCACCTATGGTAAAGGCATATATTGATGCCATATCCATTGCAGGCAAAACTTTTAAGTACACAGAGATTGGGCCGGTGGGCTTAGCAGGAGATAAAGCTGTTGTTTTACTTGAGGCACGTGGGGGGATTTATTCAGAAGGTTCAGGAGCAAGCTCCGAACATACAAAAAGCTATTTAGAAACTGTCATGAATTTTTTAGGGGTTAAAAACTTTAAAGTTGTTTTGTGTGAGGGTGTAAATTTAGATCATTCAACAGCTGAAGAGATATACCTTGAAGCAGCTAACAATGCAAAAGAGGTTGCAAGATTATTTTAATTAAGTATAACTATCGCTCTTCTTGGCGTATAGAAGGTAACTAACGCTTAGGAAACTTATCTTCAATATCATTTCAGCACAAGCTCTCTCAAATGACATGAAAGAATATTTTTTTGTGAAACATAATAGAAAGTGTGTTGAATAACTATTATTCTTATCTGATGCACCAACAAATAAGGAAAACATATTATGTATTACATTGGTCATGGTGACATGGAAACTGCCCTACTATTTGATTAAAGTAGGGCAGTTCTTGTGTTTACTTATCTTTTTGAAAAGTAGTGACATTTATACATCGGCAATTACTTTCTAATTCTAAGGTAGGGTTTGATCCGACATCTATATGGGAAGGGTGCCACCTGCAACAGCTATTTTTTGTATTTCTATCATTGTATCAAGTAGATTACCTTATCATTATTTATACCGTATATTATCTGTTCAAGGCAGCGTAGATATTGATAAATGGTTTAACCATGATAACTTATTTTAAAATGATATCCTTACTTCCAAGCAGGAAAGAAATATTTAGTAGAGATAATCTTTTTTGAGGTGAAAATCTATTCGCCCACCCCATGATTGACCAATTTACATATGTTCTGTACACTTAGATAAGTTTGGATCGGACAATAAGAAGGTGATGTATATGAAAATATTAATAAATGGTTTGGATGATCCGCGATATAAACGTCCAATGGAACTAATTACAGATTTATTTTTTGAACAAAGCGAACTCTCGTTTAATAATACTGATGATCCAACATTAATTGTTACGGTTGATCTAGACGAGAGTAAAAACGCTTCAGCTACTGCTAAATTACATGTACTTGCTACAAATCATACATTTGAAGCAAAGATGGAAAAGTCGCTTGTTTCTTTTGAAAGTGAAAAGGAACGGTTTACCCAAATAAAAAATATCGTTTTATATGTGTATTTATCATTGTTACAGCAGCATACAAAAGTGAGACAACCATGGGGATTATTAACTGGGATTCGCCCAACGAAATTACTTCATAAAAAACGTCAGTTAGGTATAGCTAAAAAACAAGCCCATAACGAGCTTCGTGACAACTATATGATTTCAGATGAAAAAATACAACTGATGCAGCAAATTGTGGATCAGCAGCTTTCAGTTGTGCCAGATCTATATCAATTAAAGAACGAAGTAAGCATTTATATCGGAATTCCATTTTGTCCAACGAAATGCGCATATTGTACCTTTCCTGCTTATGCGATAAATGGTAGGCAGGGCTCAGTAAATTCCTTTCTGGGGGGACTACATTATGAAATGCTTAAAGTAGGAACTTGGTTAAAAGAGAATGGTATTAACATTACGACTATATATTACGGTGGTGGAACACCTACAAGTATTTCTGCAGAAGAAATGGATATGCTTTACGAGGAAATGTATGAGTCCTTTCCGAATGTTGAAAATGTACGAGAAATTACAGTAGAGGCTGGTCGGCCTGATACAATCACACCTGAGAAGCTCACTGTGTTGAACAAATGGAAAATTGATCGTATAAGCATCAATCCACAATCGTATATTCAGGAAACATTAAAAGCGATCGGACGGCATCATACGGTTCAAGAAACGATTGATAAATTTCATCTTGCTAGACAAATGGGGATGAATAACATTAATATGGACCTTATCATTGGATTACCTGGAGAAGGTAAAGAACAATTTCACCATACATTATCCGAAACAGAAAAATTAATGCCAGAATCTTTAACGGTGCATACTTTATCATTTAAACGTGCTTCAGAAATGACAAAAAACAAAGCAAAATATCCAGTAGCTGATAGACAAGAAATAGCCGAAATGATGGATATGGCTTCTGTATGGAACAATGAAAAAGGATATAGACCTTATTATTTGTATCGACAAAAAAATATCCTAGGAAATTTAGAAAACGTTGGATATGCTCTTCCTGGTCAAGAAAGCATCTATAATATTATGATTATGGAAGAACAGCAAACAATTATTGGATTAGGGTGCGGGGCATCGAGTAAATTTGTGCATCCACAAACAGGAAAAATAACAAGGTTTGCAAATCCTAAAGACCCTAAAACGTTTAATGACGGTTACGAAAAGTATACACATGATAAGATTTCTATCCTTTCAAATATATTTTCAGATTGAAAATTGCATTATTTTCACTACAAAAGTTGCCCTTGAAATTCTAACTTTCCTGGCAACTTTTTTTAGTGAATTTTATTTTTGGAATATTCGAAAAAATAAAGGTGTTTTACTTTTTTTTGATGAAATATATATTGGAATGACTTACTTAATTAATAGTAAAAAGGAGGAATTTTTTTTGTACATGACAATAGCCAGATTATTTGAACAAACGGTCGCAAAATTTCCTAAGAAGGAAGCGCTGGTTGATGTTGCTAAAGGTTATAGGTTAACTTATGAACAATGGGACATCGAGGTAAATAAGTTAGCAAATGCGTTACTTTCCTCAGGTGTGCAAAAGGGTGATAGAGTATCGACCTATCTTTTTAACACGAGTGAACTAGCAACGGCCCTTATAGCTTGTGCCAAAATTGGTGCTATATTTAATCCAATAAATTTTAGGCTGCAACCAAAAGAGGTAGCTTACATTTTAAGTGATGCAGAACCAAAAGTAGTATTATTTGAGCAAGCCTTAGAACCTCATATATTTGCAATTCATGAAGAATTTACAAACACTTCCTTCTGGTACATTAACGAAGATACTCCTTCTTATGCTGTAAGTTATGATGAAAGATTAAAACTAGCTTCTCTAGAACAACCCCAAGTAAAAATTAGTGAAGATGACCTCTACGCAATTATGTATACGAGTGGTACGACAGGAAGGCCTAAAGGTGTCCTTCACCGTCACCGTGATATGGTTGAACAAAGTATTATTTGCCTTACCGCTCTGAAAATAACGGATAAAGACCGAGGTCTTGTCACAGCCCCAATGTTTCATTGTGCTGAATTACATTGTTGCTTCATACCGAGGATACATGTCGGAGCAACTAATGTCATACTTCACCATTTTGATCCACAAAGTGTGTTAAAAACAATTGAAGTAGAGAAAATCTCAGTTTTGTTTGCAGCACCTACGATGTGGAATATGCTGTTGCAGGAACAAATTGAATCTAAATCACTCACTTCATTACGCTTAGGGCTATATGGGGCAGCGCCAATGGCTCCTGTATTAGTAAAGTCAATAAAAGAGATAATGGGAATTGATTTAATACAAGCATATGGTATGACGGAGATGGGTCCTGCGGTTTCGTTTCTTATGGAAGATGAACAATTACTCAAAGCAGGGTCTGCTGGCAGAGCATGCATAAACCACGAAATACGTATAGTACTGCCGAATGATGATGGCCCTGCAGATCCGGAGAATGTTCTGTCTCCTGGAGAAGTAGGGGAAATAATTGTTAGGGGTCCTTGTATGATGGAAGGATATTTTAATCGTACTGAAGCATCTGATAAAGCGATGTATAAAGGATGGTATCATTCAGGAGATCTAGGCTATCTTGATCAAGGAGGATATTTATATGTAGCAGATAGAGTTGATGACATGATTATAAGTGGGGGAGAGAACGTATATCCGAGAGAAATAGAGGACGTACTCCATGCATATGACGGAGTGCTAGATGTTGCTGTACTTGGGGAGCCAGATGAGGTATGGGGAGAAAAAGTCATAGCAGTAATAGTCAAAAAAAATCCACAGCTAACGGCAGAGATGTTAGAAGACTACTTGATAAATAGCGATCAGCTTGCAAATTATAAACGACCAAGAAAATATGTTTTTATAGATGCGTTACCTCGCAATGCGAGTGGTAAAATCCAAAAGTTTTTACTTCGAGAGCAAATGACTAACACACAAGTATAAATATCTTCTTTATATGGCTCTTTTCGTAATTTTTGTAGTTATTGTATCAAATGAATAATATAAAAGTGGTTTTATATTGTTAGTCATTATGTTACAGAAAAAAAGTTGCCCTGAACTCAAGTTGTGTAAGTATTTAAATAGATCTTTGGGGATTTGAAACTGAGATGATTGCAGAGTTTGTTATGGAGAAGTGGAGACTAAAGGTGTAATTGGAGGCTCGTTCTTTCCTTAAACCAACAAATAGGAGGCTGGTATCATGATGAATTCACCGTTACTTTTGCCAATGATGATGGAGCACGCTGAAACATATTTTCCGAACAAGAAGGTTATCTCTCGAACTGCACAAGGAAAAACAACGCATACGTATAAGCAAATTGGTGAAAGAACTAGACGTTTATCAAGTGCATTGCAAAAACTGGGGGTCAACAAAGGGGAACGTGTTGGAACGTTTGCGTGGAACCACCATCGCCATCTTGAAGCGTATTTTGGCATACCTGGGATAGGAGCGGTTCTTCATACAATTAATATTCGCCTAGCTCCTGAACATATCGTCTATATTATTAATCATGCGGAGGACAAAGTTTTATTAATAGATGATGATTTGCTTCCTCTTATTGAAAAAATTAAAGATGAGCTTCCAACCGTACGTGCTTATATTATTATGACAGATAAAGAAGACATTCCTGAAACAATACTTGAACCGGCTTTCCACTATGAAAAAATACTTGCTGATGCTGACCCAACATTTCCATTTGAAAATAATTTGGATGAAAATGACCCAGCAGGTATTTGTTATACATCAGCAACAACAGGGAATCCAAAAGGTGTCGTTTATTCTCACAGGGCAATTGTTCTACACAGCTTTGCATTAGGATTGGCCGACAGTGCAGCAATTTCTGAGAGTGATGTATCATTAGCAGTTGTACCGATGTTTCATGCTAATGCTTGGGGATTACCTTTTGCGGGGGTATGGTTTGGAACAACCATGGTTATGCCAGGACCTTCTTTTACCCCAAAGATATTAGCACAATTAATGGAGTCAGAAAAAGTGACAATAGCAGCTGGTGTTCCTACGGTTTGGTTAGGGTTATTACAGGTTCTTGAGCAAGGAGACTACAATTTAAATAGTGTAACTAGAATTTTATGTGGTGGTTCTGCTGCACCAAAAGGAATGATAAAAGCATTTGAATCCAAATATGGCATCCCATTTATTCATGCATATGGAATGACTGAAACGAGCCCACTTGTTGTTTTGTCTAGATTAAAAAGCCACCAAACTAACTTATCAGAGGAAGAGCGTTTAGAAATTCGAGCTAAGCAAGGTTATCTTGTGCCGGGTGTTGAAATGAAAGTGATCGGTAAAGATGGCGAAGTAACATGGAATGGAACAGAAATGGGTGAGCTTTGTTTACGAGGTCCATGGGTAGCAGAAGAATATTATCATGATGATAGAAGTAAAGAGGCATTTCGTGATGGCTGGCTCTATACAGGTGATGTAGTAACAGTGGACCAAGAAGGGGTAATTAAAATTGTAGATCGTACAAAGGATCTTATTAAAAGTGGTGGAGAATGGATTTCATCTGTAGATTTAGAAAATGCCTTAATGGCTCATGAAGAAGTTTTTGAGGCTGCTGTCATTGCAGTTCCTCATGAAAGGTGGCAAGAGCGACCAATTGCATGTGTTGTAATGAAGGATGAAAGAAATACTGTAACGAAGGAAGAGCTTTACGAGTATTTACGCCCTCAGTTTGTCAAATGGTGGCTTCCTGATGATATCGTATTC
The DNA here is from genome assembly GCF_033963835.1 of Cytobacillus sp. IB215665. NCBI lineage: Bacteria > Bacillati > Bacillota > Bacilli > Caryophanales > Bacillaceae > Cytobacillus > Cytobacillus sp. IB215665. Next base: position 281,510 of record NZ_JAXBME010000003.1, on the reverse strand, counting down.
ATGAAAGAAATACCTAAGACATCAGTTGGGAAATTTTTAAAAAGAGCATTGAGGGAGCAGTTAAAGGAGCATCTTCAAAAACTATAAACAAAAATAATTTCAGAATATTTATTTTATTGTATAGTTTTGGTACAATTATAAAGAATAAATAAAAGGGGGATAATTATGACAACTCAAAGCTCTACTGAAGTAGTTCTATTAACAGTCGAAGAAAGAGTGGCAACACTAGAACTAAATCGTCCGAAAGTTTTAAATGCGATGGACGTAGAAATGATTTTTAGTATAGTAGAAAAGCTTCATGAAGTTGCTGACAGTGAGGCAGACATACTCGTTATTAAAGGAAGCGGGAAAGGTTTTTGTTCAGGCGGTGACATTAAATCAATGCTAGCAACTGCCGCATCAGCTGGACCAGAAGACTTCGAAAAAATGATGAACAAAATAAACGAAATGATGGAAACGCTTTATAAGTTACCATTGTTAACGATTAGTGCAATTCATGGTCCTGCAGCTGGATTAGGGTTAAGCTTTGCGTTAGCGAGTGATTACGTAATGGCTGAAGCTCATTCAATTGTTGCGATGAACTTTATCGGGATCGCCTTAGTTCCTGACGGTGGAGGACATTTCTTTATCGAAAGACGTGTAGGTGAACAAAAGGCGAAAAAAATTATTTGGGAAGGCGAAAAACTTCCTGTAGCTAAGGCACTTGAACTAGGACTGATTGATCAAGTTGTTGAAGGTAACTTCGAGGAAGCAGTTCAAGCTAAAGTTACTGAGTGGTTAAACAAACCTACGAAAACAATGTTAGAGACTAAAAATATTTTTAAACAAATGCATTTACCTACATTAAAGAATATTCTTGAGTTAGAAAAGCAGGCCCAATTTAAAATGCGCCAAACGGCTGATCATCAAGAAGGTATCATCTCATTTATTGAGAAGAGAAAACCTCAATTTATAGGCAAATAATCATAATATTGAAAGCGATTTCAGAAACGATTTACTTTCTAGTAAGTAAAAAAGCGCAAGTGTCACATTACATAACAATAGTGAGCTTGCGCTTTAGTTTCGAATAAAACTCTGAAATTGACCGATAAAAGTAGTAGATTTGACATGAAAAACAGTAAATTTGACCGATGAAATTGCATAATTGACAATCAGTACATGTAGTCGATGAACAATGATTGTTAACGATATGCGTTTGCCTGTTACATCTCACAACATCAACATCGGACTTATTTGTGGAAAATTTTATTAGCGATGAAACAAAATTAATTTTCCTTGCGAAGACGTACAGCGGTGTGTTTTATCTTGGTAGTTTGATTCAACTAACAATTGTTCTCCTTTTAACTTTGCTTCTTTGTCACCGCTTGCTTCAAATGTCTTTTCTAGTAATTTCTCACCGCTTGCATCATATACTGTTAAAGTGTACACAATTCAACAACTCCTTATTAAATAATTACTATTATTCTTACATAATAATCAAAATTCTGCAAAAAATATGAAACTTATTAGTTTTTTTATTCGTAATTATAGTATCGAAAAATAGGAGGGGGTAGACTATGGGATTAAAGCTAGAGAATGTAACAAAACGTTTCGGCAGTTTTTCAGCTGTCGATAAGTTAACAATTGATATTCCAGAGAAAGAAATGTTCGGCTTCTTAGGGGCGAATGGGGCTGGAAAAACGACAACCTTTCGAATGATTTTAGGATTGTTAGATGCTACTGAAGGAAACATCACTTGGGAAGGAAAACCAATTAATTATTCATCAAGCCATTTAGTTGGTTATTTGCCAGAAGAACGAGGACTCTATCCAAAATTGAAGGTTGTCGAGCAGATTGTTTATTTTGGTAGGCTACGAGGGATGGACAAAGCAAAGGTGGTAAAAGAACTAGACTACTGGCTTGAACGATTCAAAGTTCCAGAATACAAGAATAAAAAAGTTGAAGAGTTATCTAAAGGTAACCAGCAAAAAATTCAATTTATCTCGGCTGTCATACATAAACCTAAATTACTTATTTTGGATGAGCCATTTAGTGGCTTAGACCCAGTAAATGTTGAACAACTAAAAGAAGCTGTCATTGACTTGAAAAATGAAGGTACTTCAATCGTTTTCTCAAGCCATAGAATGGAACATGTGGAGGAATTATGTGAGCATTTATGTATTATGCATCACGGTAAACCTGTCGTTCATGGTAGCCTAAAAGATATTAAAAGGTCATTTGGTAAAAAGAATGTAATGATCGACGCTGACTTTGATTTATCTGACATTAAAACGTTACCTGGTGTAGTCAAAGCTAAGGATACGGCACTAGGAGTGGAGCTGCAAGTAGAAAATGAGAATGTTTCACAAAAGATTCTTGCACAAATTAGCAATAAGGGCTTTATTAGAAAATTTATGCTAGAAGAACCTTCGTTAAATGATATTTTTATAGAAAAGGTAGGTGCTTCTTATCATGAATAAATTTTGGATTATTGTGTCAAATACCTACATGACCAAGTTAAAAACAAAATCGTTTATTATATCAACTCTTATCATTGGCTTAATAGTATTTGCTTTAGGAAATATGCAAAATATTATAGATTTTTTTGATAAACAAGATAAGGCAACAACGATTGCTGTAATTGACGAAACTGCGGAGTTATTTGAGCCTTTTAAAGCCCAGTTAGATGTTTTTAGTGAAGAGTTAACCGTTGAGAAATATAGTGGGACAGAAGAAGAAGCGACATTGAAGGTTGAAGAGGAAGATTATACTGGATTTATCATTCTTTCTTATAATGAAGCAAATTTACCTCAAGGAACCTTTAAGGCGATGAGTATAACTGATAATGATGTAAATACGAAGCTAGAACAAGCTTTACAGCAATTGAAAACAACGATTGCAACGAGTCAAATAGGACTTGAACCATCACAGGTGGAGAAATTATATGAACCAGTATTTTTCGAAAAAATAGCACTTGCAGAGGATGCAAAAACAGAGGAAGAATTAATGCAAGCACGAGGCATTGTTTATGTGTTATTATTCTTCATTTATATCTCAGTCATCATGTATGCGAGTATGATAGCTACTGAAGTTGCCACTGAAAAAACTTCACGGGTAATGGAAATAATTATTTCGAGTGTTTCGCCTGTTACACAAATGTTCGGGAAAATTTTAGGTATTGCTCTTCTTAGCTTAACGCAGCTTGCAGCTATACTAGCAATAGGATATTTTTCATTATCAAGCAATGTAGATAATATTAAAAACAGTGGCGGGGTTTTAGAATTCTTTGGGTTTGCTAATATACCAGCATCTACGATTATATATGGTTTTGTATTTTTTATACTTGGATATTTGTTATATTCAACACTTGCTGCAGTTCTAGGTTCGTTAGTGAGTAGGATTGAAGATGTACAGCAAATGATTATGCCAATGACACTGTTAATCGTTGCAGCTTTTATGATCGCGATGTTTGGATTAGGAGTACCTGAAGCCTCCTTTATTACAGTCACATCTTATATACCATTTTTTACTCCGATGATTATGTTTTTACGTGTAGGCATGTTAAATCTTCCTTGGTGGGAAATTGCTTTAAGTATCACACTGCTAGTTGGAACAATTGTTGCGTTAGCGTTATTCGGAGCAAAAGTATATCGCGGTGGTGTATTAATGTACGGAAAATCAAGTTCGTTTAAAGATATTAAAAAGGCGCTACAATTAACAAAAAAATAACGGTAAATGTATATCAATCTGTTATTATTCATGTTCGTTAAGCATAACGCTTTAAAATAATAATAAGACCACTGAAAATGTTTCAGTGGTCTATTTGTATAATAAGGCTTTTGAAATACCGATAAAGTACTCAGATTCACGAATGATATGATCTATTACTACAATTGCAGTTTGATTTTCTTGGATGGGCTTGCTATGTCTTTGGAGGAACCTGCACAGTTTAATAAACTCTTCACTCTGTTGTAAGCAAAATTGTACTAGTTTCATAATGTCTTCATGGAGCTTAGCAGATATTTGATTACCTGAGCGTATGACAGTTTCAATAAACCTGACTATATGTTGATGTGTTTCTTTAAGTGTTTGTTCCCATACTTTTAACTGATCTACATATTCAGATTCTAGATCTTTAACAAGCTCTCTAATGACAACAGTATGTTCCTCTTCCTGGTGCTTCCAAAATTCAGCTTCATCAAGTATGCGCAAGGGCATTTGCTGCCCATAATAGAATTGCAAATAAACTCCCCCTTAATAGAAATATGTAATACTAATGGAAAATAGCATCCATCATCAGCTAGATAAAATCTTGCATGAATTGAATAGAATGTAATTGGATAGAATAAGAAGTAAAATATCGAATGACAAGTGAAGACTGTTTTCACATTGATTCATTACGTTCGTTATAACATATTTGAACGTATACATTTAGATCTAGCGTTTGTGACTTCTTTTCTATTTTTTAGAACTTTTTGAGCCCTCATAAGAACCATCATACTATCCATTTTTAGTAACGCTATTTTCGCATTAAGAAATAAATACGTAGTCAATTTGTGTTCGTGGCATCTTTTCTACTGTACAACGAGACGATGGTACGAATTTGATAACCATAGCAGCAGAGTTTACGAAAAAAGCCTATGTTAATGAAGCATAATAGCATCTAATCGTTATATCATTTGGCTTAAATTTAGACTTAGTAGAATGATAAAGCATGATGATCTACATATACACAATGTATGTAACTACTACTTTGAAAATGCTTTTTAATAGACATTTATATAGATTTGCCAATGAAAGCTAATGCATCTGTAGTAGTTCCTACTAAGCTCGGGGTGATTTTATATTTGGGTTGTAAATTGCTTGAGTAGGGATATAGTGACACGGTTAAATTGAGCAGCAACAAACGCTTTGTAACAATGACTATGAAGTTACTTTTACTTAGAAAAATAAACAATCAAAGTGAAAGCATTTTTTATGTTATATAATCAATCAAGAAATGCTTTATTAGAGCTAGATAACGGTATACTTTTGTGATTTACGAAAAAGAGGGGTTTATGAGCAACATATGGTAAAATAAATAGAATTATAATAATAGTAAATAGTTGTTTAAAAGGAGCAAGTTTATATGGAGCAAATCAAATTTTTACATGCAGCAGATTTGCATTTGGATAGTCCTTTTGTTGGATTAAAAAAGCTTCCCACACAAATATTTCAACGAGTAATGGATAGTACCTTTATTGCATTGACAAATCTTGTTGATATCGCAATAAAAGAACAAGTAGATTTTGTTATTCTAGCAGGTGATATTTATGATCAAGAGGATCGAAGCATAAGAGCCCAAGCTCGATTAAGGAAAGAAATGGTAAGGTTGAAAGAAGCACAAATAGAGGTATATATTGTGCACGGGAATCATGATTATATTAATGGATCATGGATAGATATAACGTGGCCTGAAAATGTACATATTTTTGCTGATGAAACAGTTGAATGTAAGACTTATAAAAAAGAAGGAAAAGAGCTTGTCAATTTATATGGGTTTAGTTATCGAAACAGATCCGTACGTAACAATATGACTGACCTGTATAACAAACATGGAGAAGTAAAATTTCATATTGGGATCCTACACGGCAGTTCTGAAGGACAAACAGAACATAATAATTACGCCCCGTTTACTGTTAGACAACTCATTGAAAAAGATTTTGATTATTGGGCATTAGGCCATATCCATCAACGTCAAGTTCTATGTGATAACCCTCCAATTATATATCCAGGGAATACTCAAGGTAGGCATCGAAAGGAGTATGGTGAAAAAGGCTGTTATATAGTGAACCTATCTACAACAGGTGTATCTTATTCTTTTCATCCAACTACAAATCTCATTTGGGATCAGTTAGAAATTAATATAGCGCAACTTGAAACATTTGAGGAGTTGTTAAACGTAAGCTATACAAAATTTGAAGAGATTCGATCAAGAAATAATGGAACCCTACTATCTATTGAGTTTATTGGATCAGGACCACTACATAAAGTATTGCATAATGAAGCACAGTTAGAGGATTTTTTATCAATCATAGTTGATGGTGAAGAGGAAAGGCAAGATTTTATCTGGGTTGACAAAACGATCGTTAATACTAGTGAAGGTATTAAGGATAAGAACCTAGCGCAATCTCCTTTTCTCAAAGATTTAGTTTCTATGATAAGCGAGTTCGAAGAATATGAGGAAGTTCTCAAACCGCTATTTTCTCATTCTCAAGCACGTAAATACCTTACAGAGTTGTCTGAAGAAGATATACGTGAAATTCATAACGAGGCTCAGAAGTTATTATTCAGAGAATTATACTAATCATGGAAATAAGCGGGTGATTGAACATGAAAATTATCGGTATATACATTTATGGATATGGAAAGCTTGATCATATAGACTTACAGCCACTTGGTGATATTCAAGTTTTTTATGGGAAAAATGAGGCAGGAAAATCTACACTACATTCATTTATCCATAGTATGTTATTTGGTTTTCCTACTAAGCAACAGAGTGAAAATCGATACAAGCCAAGATTAGGGAGCAAGTATGGTGGTCGCCTTGTGCTTGAAACAGAGAAGTATGGTGTTGTAACTGTTGAAAGGTTATCAAGAAAAGGTGAAAGAGCTGTTACAGTTACGTTTTCTGATGGAACAAAGGCTGGAGAAGAGGCATTGCAAATGATTGTTCAAGGTATGGATAAATCAAACTACCAGTCGATATTTTCATTTAATATTCATGGATTACAAAATATACATACAATGAAAGCTGAGGATTTGGGTCGTTATTTATTTTCTTCTGGCGCTGTAGGAACGGATGCCATTCTTTCGGCTGAGCTAAAGCTTTCAAAAAAGATAGATGAGTATTTTAAGCCAAATGGTAGAAAACCGTTAATTAACGAGATGCTACCTCAACTAGCTGAACAAAATAAACAGCTTCTACATTGGCAGGAAAAAAGTAATCAATACAAAAATTTAATGAATCGTACGACAGTAATAAAGGAAGAACTACAAACGATAAAGGTAAATAAAAAAAAGCTTGAACAAGAAACAGTAATCGTAAAAAAACTAACTGAGCTACAGCCATTGTTTGAAAAAAGAGCATTATATCGTACGCAATTAGACAAGCTACCGACATATCTTCCTTTTCCTGCTGATGGACTTATCCGCTTTGAACAACTATATGCTGAAAAAAGAGCTTATGAAGCACAATATCATACTTTATTTGCAAAACGAAGAGACCTTGTTGAAGAGCAGCAAAATGAAGCGGTAGCTGAAGGCATGTTAATAGCTGAAGAAAAAGTTCAAGAGGTCAAGTCGAATTACAGTTTATTTCAAGCTATGTTGGAAAGACAAAATGAATTATCTGTTCAAATTGATCAACAGCAAAAAGAGTTTCATTTTGAGCTTGCAAAGTTACCCTTTGATCTTGACGAAACACATATTCTTCAAATCGATGCTGGTTTACTACAAAAAGATCAACTTTCTACCCTAATAAGAATTGATGAAGAACTGGCTCATGACAAACGAGTGTTAGATGAGCGTTTTAATCGTGCAAAGGAAGATTTAGAAGATAGTGAACAAAAGCTCATTGAATTCGAACAACAAACCTTACAGGATGAACAGCGTGACAAGTATGAGAAACAAATTTCACAGCATAGTTCACTGCAAGTGTTACAGCATGAGCAGGAACATTTAGCAAAGAGTTATGCTCGCTTAACTCGTAAAGTTGATACGATAAAGGTTGTTGAAAAGAAGAAAAAACAACGGATAAATTTAGTTAGTTCTTTGAGTATCTTGTTGCTTGTTGGGCTTGCTGGCGGAGCGATCTTCACTAGTAACTGGATCATGTTATTAGGTGGAATTGTTATCCTATTTATCCCACTGTTACTTAGATTCAATGCGCCGTCCGAAAAAATATTGTTAAATGAGCTCGAGAAAGAAAAAGCTGAGATAATAAGCGCTATTGATGAAAATAAGCAACAACTTTTAAATTTGTCAAATAATCACCTTTCAGACTTAGAACGAATGTTAGCGAAAGATGACCATTATAGGCAATTACTTGAAATCGAAAAAATAGCAGTTGAACAACGTGGTAGAACATATGAAAAGATCGTTAAGAAATTTACAGATTGGGAACAGGACAAGTTTGCATTTTCTAATAAGTTGCATAATTTAGATTTAGGATTTCCTATTAATGAGGATGTTTCAGCTAAGCAATTATATGAAATATTACTTATTATAGAGAAAATAAAAGAATTGATAATAGGAAAGCAATTGATAGCTGAAAAAAAACAATTGTTAGAAAATGATATGAATGAATTTGATGCTAAAGTGGCTGAATTAGCAGATTTATTCCAAATCGATAAGAATGATAACGATATAAGTGTAACGCTATATAATATTGATAAGCGGTTAATGAAAGAAAAGGATAAAAAAAGGCTGTTGCAAGAAAAAGAAAATAACATAAATGCATTAGACGATGAATTACATGAGATTATGACTAAAAAAAATCATTTACACAATGATATTGTACATCTATTCCAACTTGCTGAAGTCCAAGATGAAGAGCAATTTCGTTTGAAAGAGAAGGCATTTAAAGATAGTCAACTAATATTAGAGAGACTAGCAATCGTTGAGGCTCAAATTTTAACTCAACGTGGAGATGAGTTAACTAATCAACTCCCTAAAGACCTAGTCCCTTTATCAGAGCAGGTTGAGAAGTATGATAACGAGCTTAAAAGCATAATTATGAAAGAACAAAGCCTTATCGAAGAACTCTCAGAATTAAAGGTCCTTCAGTCGCAACTTGAGGAGGGAGGAACATATGCTGAATTACTACATAAATTTGAGATTGAAAAGTCACAGCTTCAAGAGGAAGCGAAAAAATGGGCGAGCTATGCATTAGCAAAAAAAATGCTTACAAATACTATTGATCATTATCGTCATGTACGTTTACCCAATGTACTAAAAAACACGACAGCATATATGAAATTATTAACGAATGGAGAGTATACCGAAGTGTTGCCTCCAAATGAAAACAATAGCTTTTTATTAAAACGTAAGGATGGCCTTTTTTTTCAACCCAATGAAGTAAGTCAAGCAACTGCCGAACAAATGTATGTAGCACTACGTCTAGCACTTGCAGAGCAAGTAGGAAAAGGAGAAAAGTTTCCGATTATTATTGATGATAGCTTTGTAAATTTTGATCGTGATCGGTTAGCGAAGTCAGTCGAGTTAATTAGAGTTATAGCTAAAAAGCATCAGGTTTTATTTTTTACATGCCATGAATATATACTTGACTATTTTCAAGAAAACGAAATTATCTTATTGGAAAATAAGACTGAAAGGATAGGTATATGAATTCAACACACGAATCCACATTTAAACGTGGTCCACTTTTGTTGTTAAGTACTAATTTATTTATTATTATGGTTGGGATTGGCTTAGTCATTCCAATATTACCTTTCTACGTAGAAGCATTCAATGCTAATGCTAGAGTATTAGGGATGCTTGTTGCTGTTTTTGCGTTTATGCAATTTTTATTTGCACCTCTTTGGGGGCGCCTCTCTGATAAAATTGGCAGAAAGCCCCTTATTACAATCGGGCTCTTTGGTTTTGCTGTAGCAGAATTTATATTTGCTTATGCAACAGGCTTGTGGATGCTATTCCTGTCTAGAATTCTTGCTGGAACATTTGGTTCTGCTCTTATGCCAACTGCAATGGCGTATGTATCAGATGTAACTAGTGAAGACAAACGTGGTCAAGGAATGGGGATTCTAGGAGCCGCAATGGGTTTAGGTATTGTAGTTGGTCCTGGTATTGGAGGATGGTTAGCAGAGTTTGATTTGTCTTATCCATTTTTATTTGCTGGCATTGCAGCGACTATAGCAGGTATTGTTTCAATGCTTATCTTACCTGAATCGTATACGAAGGATATGCGAGCTCAGACTCAAACACAAGAAAAATCTGCTAACCATTTTGAAATATTAGTTAAAGCACTTGTCAGTCCTGTAGGTTTCCTATTAGTGCTTGTTTTTATCATGAGCTTTGGTTTAGCGAATTTTCAATCAATCTTTGGATATTATTCGATGGAACGGTATCAATACAGTCCAAGTGAAGTAGGAACGATAATACTCATTGTCGGGTTAATTGGTACAATTGCACAAGGAGTTTTAGTAGGTAAGTTAGTAAATCGTTTTGGAGATGAAAGAGTAGTAACAGGGTCGTTGTTGCTTAGTGCGATTGGCTTCGTAATCATGACATTTGCTAAAAGTTATAGCATGGTTATTTTGACAACTAGTATTTTCTTCCTTGGGAATTCAATTTTGCGTCCAGCACTAAACTCCCTTATTTCTAAGCTTGCTGGCAATAAACAAGGTATGGTCATGGGGTTAAATAATTCATTTCTAAGCTTAGGAAATGTTGCAGGTCCGTTAATTGCAGGTAATTTGTTCGAGGCAAATATACACTTACCATATTTCTTTGGAGCATTGATCATGGTAATTGGGATGATTTCAATGAAAGTTTGGTTATATAATAAACAGCGAAAAGTTACTATTCACGTCGAGGATTAATGAATCATGATATAATGAAATGAATTATATATATGTGAATGAGGGGGAGTGAACACATGTCGTCGAAAGGAATTTTACATTTTGATGTTGGTGAGCAGGTTGATGTGTTTCTATTGATAAAATCTGCAACAAAAGGTATAGCTAGTAATGGAAAACCATTTTTAACGTTAATCTTACAAGATAAAAGTGGTGATATTGAAGCAAAGCTGTGGGATGCTTCCACTGAAGATGAGGATGTATATGCAGGTGAAAATATTGTTAAAGTTGTTGGAGATATACATAATTACAGAGGAAGAAATCAATTAAAGCTTCGTAACATTCGTCCTGCGAATCAAAGTGATGGAGTTAAAATGTCTGATTTTATCGAGATAGCCCCTCTGTCAAAAGAGTCAATGATAGACAGTATAACCCAATTTATATTTGAAATGAAAAATCCTAATATCCAACGTATTACACGGCATCTATTAAAAAAATATCAGCAATCTTTTTTAGAGTATCCAGCTGCTACAAAAAATCATCATGAGTTTGTCTCTGGACTAGCATATCATGTCGTTTCCATGCTCGATTTAGCAAAAGCAATTGCTCAACAATATCCTTCTCTAGATAAAGACTTGTTATATGCAGGTGTAATTTTACATGATTTAGGAAAGGTAATTGAATTATCTGGACCTATCTCAACAGTTTATACTGTAGAAGGTAATTTATTAGGTCATATTACAATCATGGTAAATGAAATAGGTAAAGCAGCTGATGAGCTCGGTATTGATGGTGAAGAAGTAATGGTACTCCAGCATTTGACTTTGAGCCATCATGGCAAAGCCGAATGGGGGAGTCCAAAGCCACCAATGATAAAGGAAGCAGAAATATTGCATTATATTGACAATATAGATGCCAAAATGAATATGCTGGACCGTGCACTAGAACGTGTGAAGCCAGGAGAGTTTAGTGAAAGGGTTTTTGCGCTTGACAATCGATCATTTTACAAGCCTACTTTTCACAAGTAAAGCCTAACATCTATGCTCAAAGTTAGCTGTTCACTATACCCACCTTCATTAACAATAAACACAATATCTTGTCTATTGCAAAAGTGATAAATGCTTGTCCCTATGCATATAATCAATAAAGAGTTGAAAGAGCAGCTAGAGCGTATACCAGCGTCTGTCTACGTCAAATTTGTAGGCTCTTTATTGAAGTACAATCGTTACTAATGATTTTTATCTAAGTAACGATTCATTTGACAACAGTCATTGAATCTTGAGTTAAAGGCAGGGGATAAAGCATGTTTATCATTCCTTGGTGGGTATTATTGGTCATCTTAGGGATTTTGTTTTCTGGGTATATGTCCTATCATATTACGATGAAGGAGCGGAAAATAGAACAATCCTATATTGAAAGAGAAGGAAATGTTTACATGGAGAGAATGAAGAAAGAGCGTGAGCAGCGAAGCTTGAATCGGGAGTTAATTAATGAAGAAAAAACGAATCGGTCGTAATTAATTACGACCGATTCGTTTTTGTTATATGAGACATTGTCATTATTATTCATTCGTTTTAAATAAATCTTTTAAATCATTGTCTTTCACTTTTACTTTGGCAGCTTCTACGTCTTCTAAAATTACCTTATCAACAAAATCTGGTTGACTCATTTTAGATTCGCGAATTTGTTGAGTAAGCTCATCTTTCATTTCGTCAAGTGGTTTAACTGTTTCAGTTAATTTGATGATATGGAATCCGTGTTCACTTTGTACTGGATCGCTTATTTCGCCTTCTTCTTTTAGTGCAAATGCAGCTTCTTCAAATTCTGGTACCATTTGTCCTTTTCCGAACCAGCCTAAGTCTCCACCGTTTGCAGCAGAAGCATCAGTAGAGTACTCTTTTGCTAAGTCTTCAAATGATTCACCTTGATCAAGCTTGTCCTTCACTTCTTTTGCTGTTTCTTCATCAGCAACTAATATATGACTAGCTTTAATTTGTCCTTCCATACTGTCATGTAACTGTTTGACTTCTTCGTCGGTAACTTCGATTTCATCTTCACGCTCTTTTGAAGCTTTTTCTGTCAAAAGTCCTAATTTAATCGTTTCTTTAAGTTGGTCTTCATCTTTATAACCATATTGCTGAAGAAGCATTTCAAATTGTTCACCGTATTGATCTTTTATTGTTTGAAGTTGCTCATTAATTTCCTCATCTGTCACTTCGTATTTGTCCTCTAAGACCTTTGTAAATACGATTTCTCTTAAAACATCTTCACCAACTCGTTCCTTCATTACATCATAAAATTCATCTTTAGTAATATTTCCTGCACTTGTTTCTACGATCACTTCACTATCTCCAGCATTATTACATGCAGAAAGCGCAAATATACTTGCTGCTGCTGTGAATGCGATAAACATTTTCTTCATTAAAAACACTCCTATATCGGTAAATTAAATGATATCTAAGCCACAACAACTACTATAACATATTTTGAAATGAGAAAGAAATTATTTTATTTTTCAACCCATACAGAAATAGAAGATTTTGTATGGTAGTTTGATCATTAGTCGTTATTGTAGTCAGAATTCAGACCATTAATCTATACATAGTTCCAGTGACATGATAAACACCGGAAATGATAAGGAGATCGACTCCAAATATAGCGTTTGTATTAGTAAGGATATTATCTAATGGCTGTTTTCGTCATGATTGGTTTTGCCATTAAGAAATATACCGTACCCAACTAGAGTTCGAGTCATCTTTTTCCATCTTTAGACTATAAAAAATCATAAAAAACACAATAGTTAGTCTAATGCAAGTGAAAAAAAGCAGAAAAGAGGCTTAGTAAATAACAACAAAAGCCGACAAATTAATCTGTCAGCTTTGAAGTGAAAACGATAAATAATTTACAAGTCAGCTTGATCGTTTATTTCGGGTAATGAGTTATCAAGTGTACATGACTTCAACATATGATGAAAGTAGCAGGATAGTTATAAGGACATTGATTGTTCGAAATACTTTTGGCTGGCGCTCTTCAGGAATCTCTTTTTGAATACATAAAGTGTTTGTTAATTTATTAATATAATATAGGACAAATATAGCGAAAGGAATAAAATATATTAGCAATTTGAGATTCCCTCCCTGGAATGTAATTGATGATGCTCAACATCATTAAATATTTAGTTGAACATTTTGTATATGTTTATAACAATATCAAAAATTTAGCAAAAAAGATACCCTTATACTTTGTTATTGTATTAAAGCTTTGATTAACGGTCTAATACACACGTCATTGTTGAGCCTTTTTCGTAAACTTTGTTGCTTTTTATATATTTTATAAAGCTAAATAGTGGTTTATACGATTGGCATTAAGTTTAAGAACAAAAGATGCTGTAAACACTAATTTAATACACGTTTATGTCTTAGTAAGAGGCTCATTTTGTAAACTTTATATCAAATTTTGCTAATAATGGACTGTACGATGAGTATTATGAGAGACTGATAATTGTAAAAGCAGGGATGTATACGTGCTTACAACAATCAATGTGAAAGCAGCCTAGTAAGAAAAGCTATAATTAACGAGATAACAGGCTTAATTTACTAATAACATACGTGAATGAGTGAACTACGTTGTATTTGAGCTCTTAACAATAGTGAAGAGCACCCATATTTGTTGGATGCCCTTAAGAAAGCTATTGTAGTAAGTCCCTGTAAGGTTAATTACTTTTTACTAAAATATCATATCCGTCTTCAATTTCTTCAATAACTGAGCGTTTAGGAGCACTTATAAATTGCTTTAAGCATATAAAGTCTGGTACACACAAACCTAAGTTAGCTGCTGCGATAATTGAAAAATAGTGGATATAGCTTGGGAACATCACAGCTAGAAGCAAGCAAATGGATGTAAACATGACAAACGGTGTTAAAAACACCAGTATAGACATTGTTTTAGATATCATATTGCAAAATCGCACCGTGAATATGGGAATGATTGTAATCCATTTTAATTCAATTTTTACTTTCTTTCTCATAAGTATAAGAGGTATAGCATGCAAGCATTTATGAAATACTATGGTCATAAGTAATGCTATGATAAAATAAATAAATCTATCCCCATGCAACTTAGTTGAAGAGTAATATAAATTTAATGGTAAATAAAATAATATAAATGTACTTAACATGGTTAATAGTGAAATGAGTATGATTCGATGGAATCCAACATCTCTAGAAAAATTGATTGTTTTCCAACAATTCATATAATCACCTTCCGAACTATAATATTGCAGTCCTAAATGAGTTATAATATAAAATCTATAATCTATAATCTACGAACTTACAAACATACTTTACGCTCATTTGTTGAAAAAATCAATAGCTGTTACAAAACTATCAATATTTATGCTTAGACTAAGGTTTTAGTATGAAAAAAACATGTATAAAATAGACTTCGTGTCCCTTTTTTTCTTTAATCGATGACTTTTTACGTAATCTTCTAATTTAGGAACGATAGCAACAAGGTTACGAAAAAATTTTATTAAAAATAGTTGTTATAGAGAACTTATGAAAAGATGTTGGTACTCATGTATCTTTTTAGATATTATTGTATTAGAAATATGGAAAAATTAAAAGTAATGCTATAGAAGGGAATAGTAGTATGGATGAATTTATTGCTCGAATAGAAAAGATAGAGTATTATCAAACACTGTTACTGAAAATGGTTGAAAAGGATCATATGCCATTTTATCAAATGGTTATCAAGGAACAATTATCAAAAGCAGATGTAGATGAAATTCTATCAGTTTGTGAAAAGTTGAGCATGAAACTTGAAGAACAAAAAGCGGAAGGCCTATTAGTATTTACCCCGCTTCTTATAGAATTCTCCAAAACAATCCAATTTAAAATGAATGTAAAAGATACAGTAACAGCTATGTTAAAACAACAAATGTACACTCCGTTGATGGAAGAATTTATGAAATTAATAAAATAGACTTTAGTTATCTTCAATCACTTCTTGTAGCTGATTGTGCTTTCTAATTTTTCCATCTACCTCAACAAATTCTTCTTCAATATTCTCAAAAGATTTTTCAAATATCCTCATGAAATCGTCACCGTATATACTACGAATGATACACATTACATCAGTAAGTTCTGGGAATTTTCCGTATAAATCTTTTATTGGAAGTGCACCCTGAAAGGTAGAATGTCTTGTTGGGTCATAACTCTCCATTAACTCTAATAAAATTTCTTCTCCCTGACTAGTAATTTTTACATAGGTATTTCTTTTATCATTCTCTTTTTTGGAAAATTGCAATAAATTTCGTTCTTCCAATTTCTTAGAAAAGTTGAAGGCAGTTGAAACGTGCATGACTCCGAATTTTGCAATCTCTGAGATGGAGGCACCATTTAAATGGTAAGCAATCCATAGTATATGATGTTCATTAATATTTAAATCATATGGTTTGATCCAGTTTTGCCAATCCTTTTCGATAGTCTTCCATAGTGCTTTACCGAGTTGAGCCATTCTTTGGCTAAATAACATTGCTTCTTTCATAGAAAAATTATTTTCTTTCGTCACAACTAGTCACCTACTTTTCTTTGGATTTTTTATTACAATCTATTATGCCAATAAAATAAAAATTAATAAAGGATTAAATTTCGGAAATTTTAAAATAAACGAAATTTATTTAAATCAGAACACATAGTTATTCTGAAAACACCATAATATCAATTAAGGGGGGGACTGCATTGACAGTGTTAATCTTGTTATTGTTTGTTTTAAGTCTATTATTCTTTGTTGGCATGATAAATTATTTCTCACTAATACAAAGAGCTGTCGCCTACCCACCTAAACAAATACTTCGTCAAAAAGCAGCTGTCCTAGGTGGAGGTGGATGTGTTTGTTTGCTAGTAGCTCTATCTATCATTTATTTTAGATGATGAAACCCCGACCAAAGACCGGGGTTTTTATAAATTTCATCTAACTAAATTATTTTTGAGTTTAGAGCTGGTTCCTCTTATAAAAGCTGTTCATGAAATCTGCTAAGGTTTCACAAGCTTCTAGTGGTACAGCGTTATAAATCGATGCACGACACCCTCCTACAGAGCGGTGCCCACTCAAACCGATAAAGCCTTTTTCTTTAGCCTCGAAGAGAAACTTCTTTGTTAACTCTTCAGAAGGTAATGTAAATGTTACATTCATTTTTGACCTGCTATCCATCTTTGCATGAGGCTTATAAAACCCATTACTATCGTCAATACAACTGTATAGAAGAGAAGCTTTTTCATTATTAACTCTCTCTATTCCTTTCACACCACCATTATTAGCCAACCACTCAAGAACAAGTGATAAAGTATATATTGCAAATGTAGGAGGAGTGTTATATAAGGAATTTTTGTCAGCATGCGTACGATAGTTAAGCATCGTTGGTAATTCATCAGTGGTGTTAGTGAGTAGTTCTTTTTTTAGAATGACAACCGTAACACCAGATGGTCCAAGGTTTTTTTGTGCACCAGCATAAATCATTGAGAATTGCTCCACATTAATTTCATGGCTTAAAATATCACTAGACATATCTGCAATAAGCTCAACATTATTTAACTGTGGATATTTCGACCATTGGGTACCATAAATCGTATTATTTGAAGTAACATGTAAATAAGCAGCATTATCACTTACTTCTAAATCATTAATAGATGGAATGTGCTTGTATTGATTTTCTTTACTAGATGCAGATACATGGACATGCCCGATTTTTTTAGCTTCAGCTAAGGCTTTCTCAGACCAAGATCCTGTCAAAACATAGTTAGCAACTGTATTGTTGGAAAGTAAATTCATTGGAATCATTGTAAATTGAAGACTAGCTCCACCTTGAAGAAATAAAACTTCATATTCATCTGAGATGTTAAGTAATTGCTTTAGTAGAGTTTTCGCTTTTTCATGAACGGCGTCATATTCTTTGCTACGGTGACTAAGCTCCATGACAGACATCCCAGTTCCTTGGAAATTTACTAACTCTTGTTGAGCGATTTGTAGAACTTCTAGTGGTAGTGCAGATGGTCCAGCATTAAAGTTGTATGCACGCATCACGTAATATCCTCCTCAAAAATGTTTTGTTACGTTAATTGCTTAAATTGTTTATATAGTACCATGAAACGGTAATGAAGTAAGCTATTATTTTAAAGTTTTCGAAAATTAGCTAAGATTAGTTAACAAAATATAAACATGAATTCAAAAGGGGAGATATATTTTTGTACCGTGAAAACAAGCCGTTTATTATTAGCCCTTATGACCACCCAGACATTTATCCAGGACCAAGACCACCTAGCTCATTTGTTTTTATGAATGGCAGAGTCCATAAAATTGAAGAAGCAAATAATACTAAAATTGAACAACTTTCAGTTCATGTTGCAAATAATAGTCACCCACTAGGTTCATTTTTAACGGATGATGGAGAGGTACTCAATATTGAGGAATTGTTAGAGACAGAAGGAGTAAGTTCTATCGATAATAGATTTCCTGTCGTTGCTTATGGATCAAACGTATGTATTGCACAACTTGTGTACAAATTTAGCTTAAATCAAAACTCGAAACAAATACTCATTTGTATGAAAGGGACGATGGTTGATTCAGATATTGTTTTTGGCCCATTTTTAGCTCCTTACGGGGCATTACCAGCAGTAATTGCACCAAATCGTGGGTCACAAACGGAAATTTGGCTAACATTCTTGGATAAGGATCAACTTGAACTTATGGATAGAACAGAAACCGGATATGAACTTAGAGAACACCTTAATAGAAAACTAACACTTCAAACAGGAGAAACGTTTGAAAAAGTGTATGCATATTATTATCCATATGCTCTGAAGTTAGATGGAACATATTATCGTTTTAATGATATTCCTAGCATTTCTACTATTCCATCAGTATGGCAAGCGGATATGATAAACCGAATAAAAGATCTATACGGTTTTACTGGAACAAGAGAAGAGTTTATTCATCTATTAAGGTGGAATGATTCTTTTCATAGAACAGTAGAAGAGTTTCTTTCTCAGTATGAAGATTTCTTTGATCACGATGATTGGTTGAGAATATCAGAAATAACACCAGTTCGTGCAATGATCAGAAAGTTTAGCGATTATTGAATATAGGGGTTGCTTTGCATAGGTTGTTGTTATCGTTGAATGAGGTTTAAATACAATTTGAAAACAATTAAACGATGACAAACTCATAGAGTTGCATATAGTGTAATTTAGTAAATAAAAGAAGCGATATTTACGAAAGGCTCTTTTCGTAAACTTTGTTGCAATTATCACCAAATTCGTCCATAGGAAGTAGCTCTAGATGTTAGTTATCATGTTTCAGAAGAAAAGGTACTACGAACTCTAGTTGTATACGTGTTTATTTCCAATACGAAAGACAATCAATACGAAAACAGCCTTACGTAATGAGCCTATATATAATAAGAACCATAATCTATCTATATAGAATATCCTATATAGGGTAGATTATGGTAGCTGATTACCTTTTTTAAATTGTAGAGGCTCTTTTCGTAAACTTTGTTTTTTTACTAATAATGGAATAGTGCTGAGCTTTATGAGAGCTCAATAATTGTAAAAGTAGAAAAGATGCCACGAAGGCGACAGTTTACGTGCTTATAACTTAAAACGAAAAGGGACATTAATGCGAAGATGAACTTTAGTATGACTCTTTTCGTAATCATTGTTGTTATTGTTACCAAGTTAGCACCATAAACAGCGGTTCTACACGTTAGTCATCGAAAAGACCACGAACTCTAGTTGTATGCGTGTTTATTTCTTAATACGAAAAACAACAATCAATGCAAAAACAGCCATTGTATAAAATACAACATATGTTATTCGCTCTGTCTAATCGTAAAGTTGTTTACCATATTGACTTACTTAATAGACATCATTGTATGCTAGATGCGATTGTACGAGCAATTTGTTGTAAATCCTCTGGACTATATTCATTACCATGTGGCTTCCATGCTGCTCCAAAGCCGTCACCTTTCCCATAGCGAGGGATAATATGCATGTGGTAATGAAATACTGTTTGCCCTGCAATTTCACCGTTGTTGTTAAGCAGATTTAATCCGAGAGGTTCATATTGTTCTTTAATTGAATTAGCTATCTTTGGGACTACTTCAAATATGTTTTTAGCAATGTCAGGAGTTAAATCAAAAATATTTTCTTTATGTACTTTCGGAATAACTAGTGTATGTCCTTTTGTGACTTGGCTAATATCAAGTATTGCTATAACATGTTCATTCTCAAAAACTTTTGCGCTAGGAATTTCACCATTAATTATTTTGCAAAAAATGCAATCAGTCATATTCTTACCCCTCCATTAATTTTTTTGATTAGAAAGAAGCAAACGTATTAGCTCGCGCCAATCCCCTCGATATTTCTTCACCTTTGCATAGAAGGAAGAAACACCTTCATATGAAATGTTACCAGTGCTTGTGGGGGCTGCGCATTTATGGATGGCTAACTCGAGCTCCTATCCCCTTTAAAAAGCACCTTCACATGCGTATCGAGATGGTCAACTTGCTTGCACATTTCTTTATATTTTACCATATATTTGTTTGGAAATAGAAACAGGATACAACCTTTTAGGTTGCATCCTGAGTTGAAGATGAGGGATATTGTGTTCTGCTTTGAATACGTTGTGAAAAAGCTAATGTGTCTTTCGTAAACACCTCATTTGTTTTATGAATGATGTGTTTAAAAGTGAGAATGATTGTTCAAGATGAGCATTCTAAGTGATTACACCTTACATTGAAGTAAGGGATCTTTATTTAGATGCAAAGACTAAATTGCCTTCTGTAAACACCTCATTATGAATGGAGTCTTTGAACGTCGTTAACTCACTTTGTTCAAGATGACCATCCCCTCTTTGACAAACGTCATTAAAAGCAACTAATAGGTCCAGTGTCTAACATAGAAAGTTGTCTTTCACAGACACCTCATTCCTTTAGATTGAATCACCACTAGAAAAGCGGGAGTTCAATTTCTTAGCTAACACCTTTCCCTCTCTTCAACATTTAGAATACCCAATGTTTAAAACACTATACACAAAAAATATGATTTTATTTACTACTAAAAAATGGATGGGATTTTATCCTAAGATGTGCGCCTTCAGGTAATTTGACTCCAGTGCATGTCGGGAATGATCAAGGCACTTCCGCTTTTATTATTTTCTAGCTCCAGCGCCTATTCCCTCGAGGTCACTTCGTCAAATCCGTTGAAGGCAAACAGCGCCTTCACGAAATTTGACTCCAGTGCATGTCGGGAATGATCAAGGCACTTCCGCTTTTATTATTTTCTAGCTCCAGCGCCTATTCCCTCGAGGTCACTTCGTCAAATCCGTTGAAGGCAAACAGCGCCTTCACGAAATTTGACTCCAGTGCTTGTCGGGAATGATCAAGGCACTTCCGCTTTTATTATTGTTTCTTTTTCTTTTTGTTTGGTAAAATATACTTAAGTATAGTTAAATATATAAACTTAAGGAGATGTACAATGGCATTACTTGAATTGAACGGTGTGACCGGTGGATATACAAAAAGACCAGTCATTAAAGATGTATCTTTTGAGGTAAATAGTAATGAGATAGTTGGGTTAATCGGCTTAAATGGTGCGGGAAAAAGTACTACGATTAAACATATCATTGGCTTAATGGATGTGAGAAACGGATCAATTAAAATAAATGGAAAGACCATGTTAGAAGACACTGAAGAATATCGGGCGCAATATAGCTTCATTCCGGAAATGCCTATTTTATATGAAGAACTCACGCTAAGAGAACATCTAGAATTAACCGCGATGGCCTATGGTCTCACAAAAGAAACTTTTGAAGAAAGACTAGAACCATTACTAAAAGAATTTAGGATGGAAAAGAAGTTGAAGTGGTTTCCTGCCCATTTTTCAAAAGGTATGAAGCAAAAGGTAATGATTATGTGTGCGTTTTTAGTGGAGCCGTCGCTCTATATTATTGATGAACCTTTTGTAGGATTAGACCCATTGGGCATCCAGTCACTATTAGAGTTAATGAATACGATGAAAAAGAATGGTGCTGGAATTTTAATGTCAACCCATATTTTAGCAACTGCTGAACGATACTGTGATTCATTTGTTATTTTACATAATGGTAAAGTACGAGCGAAAGGGACATTGAATGAGTTGCGGAAAGAGTTTCAAGCTCCAGATGCTACACTTGATGATCTTTATATCCAATTGACAAAGGAAGCAGAGTCAGATGAATGAGGGAAAAAAGATTTGGAATCAGCGATTTGCACAACATAGAAAAGAAACGGGCAGATACCTTCGTTATATATTTAATCAACATTTAGCTTTTGTTTTAATATTTAGCATTGGAGCAGGGGCTTATTATTATCAGCAGTGGCTTGAGACACTCTCACCGCATTTTCCGCATGCGATAGTCATGTCAATTATTTTAGCCGTAGTAATCACGAAAAGCCCAATACAAACTTTTTTAAAGCAAGCAGACATTGTATTCTTATTGCCAATGGAAACAAAAATGTCGGCATATTTTTATCGGTCGTTTTTGTACAGCTTTACCTTACAAAGCTACATTGTTATTTTGGTTGTAGCAGGTCTTGCACCTCTTTATTTAACGATGTCTGGTAGAGGAGCTACAAGCCTTCTTTTATTACTAGTACTATTGTTAATATTAAAGGTTTGGAATATGTTAATCGAATGGACAGTACAATATTTTGTTGAAAAAGAAGTTCACATTGTTGATTTCATCATTCGATTATTCATTTCTTTTTCGTTTGTCTATTTTGTCATTATTAAAGCCAACTACTTATATCCTATTTTAATCATCCTTATTATGTTTGGCCTATACGTTTATTTTAGAAAGCTAACATCTTCTAAACGATTGAAATGGGATCACTTAATTGAACTAGAATCGAAAAGGATGATGACGTTTTACCGCATTGCTAATTTGTTCACAGACGTTCCTCAATTGAAAATACAAGTTAAGAGACGAAAGTGGCTAGATTGGACATTGAAGAGGTTACCTTTTTCACAAGATGCTACTTTCACTCATTTATTCGCGAGGGCTTTTTTACGATCAAGTGATTATTTTGGTTTGTTTATCCGATTACTTATTATAGGGATACTTTTACTTGTAATGTTGCCTTTAAGCTATGGAACGCTCGTCATTGTTGTTTTATTTTTATATCTTACTGGTTTTCAACTTATGACCTTATGGCGACATTTTTCAATGAAACTTTGGCTTGGCTTGTATCCGGTTCAAAAATCCGTGAGGGAAAAAGCATTCTTACAACTGCTACATAAATTGTTAATTATTCAAGCTAGTATATTTGCTATCGTCATACTACTTATAGGTAAAGTATTTATTGCATTTTTAGCTTTCATTTGTGGGATAGTTTTTAGTTATGTGTTTATAAATCTTTATGTTAAAAGTAGGCTGAAAAAGTTATAAATACGTCTAGGTTCGGAGGAGTATGATGAATGAACACATATGAGCGAAAAGTTTTAAATGAGTTAATTCAATGGCGTAAAAAAATGTTACAGCGACCACCAATTTACACTAGGGTGACAAAAAAAGCCCAGTACAAAGTGAATCAAATGATCCCTGAGCAAGCTCATGAAATAATTACAGAAAGTATAAAAAAACTTGTCAAAGGAACGCTTGTTGGTTCAGATTTTACCACGAAAGATCACGAGGTGTCTCATCTTACGTTACAAGAAAAAGATTTGTTAATAAAAGAAAAAATTAAGTCCTATAAACGAACAGCGGCAGTAGAAGGGGCTGGAACAGGTATGGGAGGGATTTTGTTAGGTCTTGCTGATTTCCCTTTATTACTGTCTATTAAAATGAAGTTATTGTTTGAAATTGCTACATTATATGGGTATGATGTGAAAAAATATGAAGAGCGTTTATTTTTGTTATATTTATTTCAATTAGCGTTTTCAAGTGATAAGCATAGAAAAGAAACATTTATAATTATTGCGAACTGGAACGAGAAAAAAAATGAACTAATTGAATTGGATTGGAGAAAATTTCAGCAAGAATATCGAGATCATATTGATTTAATTAAAATGATGCAAATTGTACCTGGAGTAGGAGCGGTCGTTGGAGCTTTTGCTAACTTTCAACTTCTTAACCAGCTAGGAGAAACTGCGATGAACGGATTTCGTTTACGTATACTAAATATTAATTGAATTTGGTAGCAGCAAAAAAGGTAAAACCAGATGGCATCTATACCACCTGGTTTTTTATTTTGGCTGTTTTCGCATAAAGAAGAAAAACGTACACAACTAGAGTTCGTGGCATCTTTTCTTTTGTACAACAATAACTAACAATATAAAACCACCTTTTTAGTACTAATAAGATAACAATAGCAACAATGGTTAAGAAAAGCGGCTTTATTCTTATACTTGCATTTATAGATAATTAATTATTAGGGATTATGATAAATCTTCATTAGTGATGAAATAGGTTTTTAGATAAGAAGGTCTAGGGAAAAACGATTTGTAGTGATCAACGCCTTCCGGAGTTCCTCTTCTTTCATGTGTTTTTTCGTATGCGTTGGACTTTTGCCAATTTTGGTAGCTTTGTTCATTATGCCATACTGTAATAATGATATATGTATCGCTATCCATTGGCCTTAAAATACGCATTGCAATAAACCCAGGTTCTTTGTCAATAAGGCCGGGGCGTTTGCTAAATCTATATTCAAAGACAGGTCTTCCTTCCTCTGATACTGGAACGTGATTCATAACAACATAGCCTTTTAGTGGGAAGCTACCTTCTGAATCTAGCACCTCATATTTTCGAGGTTCGTTAAAGACACAATTTCGGTTGGTTTCATGCAATAATAAAGTTTGATCTTCGTTTTGCATGAGAACGATTAGTTCGTTAGAAAACTCATCTTTTTTGGTTTTTAAATAATGATACGTACCATGTGTTAGATAAATTTTCATAATTCATCACCTCACTATCATTATAACAATTTCATCCATTGTCCCAATCAACAAAATTGAAAAAATTGTTAACTTATTTAGAAAAACGAAGCCGACTTAATTTCATCTAAATTCTTCCCACATCCTATGGGCTATGAGGATATGTCGTCATCCATGACTTCCCTCAACAAGCATTGGAGCATCAAGTCAAGAAGGCGGTTTTTGTCTTTATGGATTGAAGCGAAACGTCTCGAGAGGCTTGGAGGGGGATTTTAGTAACAATATCCTACGACATGTAGATAAGTCTGAATTGTGCCATGCTGGACAGCGCCTATTTTTATGCTGTTTTCCCATTTTTTGTTGGTTTGCGTATTAAGTTAAATACTTAATATCTTGTCTTGTGAAAATGAAAACTGTTGTGTTAAACGCATCTTGAGCTCAACAAAATTTACGAAAAGAGCCTTTAAGAATAACAACAAACTTTACAAAAAGAGCTTAATCTTTTTACATATTGTGAAACATTTACATGAATAATAATTAATAGTTGCATGAATGGACAATTCAATATAGTATAGCTGTACTGTCGAGGTCGCTATTAAGTTGTCAGTTTTATAATGCGTCATTTGGAGGTGATGTTGCATGCTTAAAGTGATTAGTAAAGCAAGTGTAATTATATTTTTTACTTTTTTTGTCGGATTAGTTGCATATTTATTTATAATATATGCTGGAGATTATGTAGTTGATGAAAAAAAACTTGTGATGAACTCTGCTTCAACGTTAGTAAGTGATGAGGATGAGTTAATTGCAAAGCTTTATATAGAGAACAGAGAATTGGTCTCTATACAAGACATTCCTAAACATGTACAGCAGGCATTTATATCAGTGGAGGATGAACGTTTCTATAATCATCATGGAGTTGATTTAAGAGCCATTATGAGGGCATTATATAGGGATATAACTGAAGGAAAGAAGGTGGAGGGAGGAAGTACGATAACACAACAGCTCGCTAAAAACATCTTCCTTTCCAATGAAAAAACGTGGCTACGAAAAACAAAAGAAGTAATTATCGCACTTAATCTAGAAAAAAAATATAGTAAACAAGAGCTGCTAGAAATGTATTTGAACCAAATATATTTTGGGCACGGTGCTTACGGTATTGAAGCTGCTTCCCAATTATATTTCAACAAACATGTGTCTGAACTAACTGTAGAACAAGGAGCGTTATTAGCTGCAATACCAAAAGCTCCAACTAATTATTCCCCGATTCTACAGCCAGAGAAAAGTTTTGATCGGAGAAACCTTGTTTTAAGTTTGATGGAAAGAAAAGGGTATATCACACCCGAGGATGCAGTTCGTTATCAAGGTAGAACGTTAGCGTTAGATATAAATCAGATGAATGAAAATATGTATTTATTATCTTATATAGATTTAGTAGTCAAGGAAGCCGAAGAAAGATATGGATTGACGAATAACGAATTATTAAAGGGTGGATACAAAATTACTGTGCCCTTAGATGCGACTGTACAACAAAAAGCTTATGAATTATTCCAAGACTTAAATAATTTTGCTGGTACAGATGAAAATGTTCAAGGCGCTTTTGTCTTAATGGATAATAAAACAGGAGGGATCATAGCTTGTATTGGTGGGCGTAACTATGTACAAAAGGGCTTGAATCGTGCAACGGTAAAAAGACAGCCTGGTTCTACATTTAAGCCCATAGTCGTATACGGTCCTGCACTTGAGAAAGAAGAATTTAATCCTTACTCATTATTAGTTGATCAACTGCTACAATATGGTGATTATGAACCGCATAATTACAACGATGTTTATAAAGATAAAATAACGATGTATGATGCTATTATTGAATCTGCAAATGCCCCTGCTGTATGGGCGTTAAATAATTTAGGTATTGATTATGGAAAAAAATATTTAGAAAAAGCTGGGATTTCAATAACAGATAAAGGTCTCGCAATGGCACTCGGAGGATTAGAGGAAGGAGTTTCTCCAATTGATTTAACAACGGTTTATCGTGCATTTGCTGAAGGTGGTAAAGTGATTGAACCTCACTTTATTACAAAAATTGAAGACCGTAACAATCGGGTGATTGGGGAATTTAATAAAGAAGAAAAACGTGTATTTTCTAAGCAAACTGCTTGGTATATGACTCGCATGCTAGAGGGGGTAGTTCGAGAAGGAACAGCACAAATGGGAAAATACTCAGGGGCTTTAGCTGGAAAAACTGGTTCGACATCGTACGAGCCAGTTGAAGATGCGACAAAAGATGCGTGGTTTGTTGGGTATACACCTACAGTTGTTGGCGCATTATGGATGGGGTATGACAAAACAGACAAATCTCATTATTTAACAAAAGGTAGTAGTCAACCAACCCTATTATTTAAAAAAATTATAGAAGAGACGTTTGAAAGTAAACATTTAGCGTTTGAAGTTCCTGAGCAAGTAGAGGATCTAGAACAACCAATCCGATTAAAAGAGATAAATGATTTATTTGCACAACTCTCTTTCAAACCATATGGTTTTTTTTCTGTAAATTTAGAATGGACACCAGCTAAGGATAAGAGAATCAAGTATCGAATTTATGAAAAGAAAAATAATAAAGCAACACTTATAGGTACGGTTACTGGAAAAGGAGACTTTGCTATTTCATCTGTCAATATTTTTTCGATACCCAATTATCAAGTAGTTCCTTATAATCCGATTACAGGCGAAGAGGGTAGTCCTTCTAATAATGTTAAGCCACAATTCTTTACATTTGATGAGTAATTATGGTCAATTTATTGACATTTTTAAATGTTATATATACAAGTATAGTATAAACAGTTATAGTTAATAGTGTTTTTGTACAACGATGTTTTCGCATTCATTGTTATTTTTTGCGTAGTAAGAAATCCAATCAATAAGAGTTTGAGGCATCTTTCCTTTTTAAAAAAAGGAGAGAGATTACATTCATACTACGCCTAGGTGTCCTTATTAAGTTAATATGATAACAAAATTAATGACAAGGGCTTGTATAAATAAAACGATAGACTTGGCTACAGCCAAGTCTTCGTATTGAATAAAAGAAAACGTTCACAAGATATACATACTACTATCAGTATATTGTTTTGTATAATAATATGTATCATTTGATTGGAAATAAGAGTTCTTATATGATATTTAGGTGGAATAATGAAAGGGTGGGCTTTATGGCAAACAACACAATTTTAAATGATACGTTTTTGAAGGCATGTAGAGGTGAAAAGACAGATTACGTGCCTGTTTGGTACATGCGTCAAGCTGGACGCTCACAACCAGAATACAGAAAGATAAAAGAAAAATACTCGCTTTTTGACATTACTCATCAACCAGAACTTTGTGCGTATGTGACGAGACTTCCAGTTGAGCAATATAATGTTGATGCAGCAATTTTATATAAAGATATTATGACTCCTCTTCCGGCAATGGGGGTTGATGTAGAAATTAAATCAGGTATCGGACCAGTTATATCGAATCCGATACGTTCATTAAACGATGTTGAAAATCTAGGAGAAATAAATCCAGAAGCTGATGTACCATATGTTCTTGATACAATTAAATTATTGACTACAGAACAATTAAATGTACCACTAATTAGTTTTTCGGGAGCACCATTTACACTTGCTAGCTATATGATTGAGGGAGGTCCGTCGAAAAATTACAATAAGACGAAAGCCTTTATGTATGCAGAACCAACTGCTTGGTTTGCCTTAATGGACAAGTTAGGAGACATGGTTATTACATATGTAAAATCACAAATTAATGCAGGTGCTAGTGCGATACAAATATTTGATTCATGGGTTGGTGCATTAAATGTTGCAGATTATCGTTATTTTATTAAACCAATAATGAATCGAATTTTTTCAGAACTAAGCGAAGAGCAAGTTCCATTAATCATGTTTGGTGTTGGTGCAAGCCATTTAGCTAAAGAATGGCATGATTTACCATTAAATGTTGTAGGTTTAGATTGGCGACTTCCGATAAAAGAAGCTAGGTCTATAGGTATTCATAAACCAGTACAAGGAAACCTTGACCCAGCAATTTTACTCGCACCGTGGGAAGTCATTGAAGAACGAACTAAAGCAATATTAGATCAAGGTATGGAGTTACCTGGTTATATTTTTAATCTCGGTCATGGGGTATTTCCGGAAGTTCAACCTGATACTTTAAAACGTCTTACTACATTTATCCATGATTATTCATTAAACAAGTAACAAAGATGTAGAAGGGGTATATTGGCTAAGAGATTAAAAGGGGGTAATAAAATTATGAAGAAACAAATGGGTTTGCTCGTTATGGCATATGGGACACCATACAATGAGGAAGATATAGAAAGATATTATACGCATATCCGGCGAGGGAGAAAACCAACTATTGATATGCTTGATGATCTTAGAGAACGATATCAAGCAATTGGTGGAATTTCTCCACTGGCTAAAATTACCCAAGAACAAGCAGCTAAGCTTGCTTCACATCTAAATGATATTCAGCAGGAGATAGAATTTAAACCTTATCTTGGCTTAAAGCATATTGAGCCATTTGTTGAAGATGCTGTGAAACAGATGAAAGACGACGGAATTGAAGAAGCAGTTAGTATCGTTTTAGCGCCACATTTTTCAACTTTCAGTGTTAAATCCTATAATGGTAGGGCTAAGGAAGCTGCTGATAAACTTGGTGGACCCATCATTCATTCAATTGAAAGTTGGTATGATGAGCCTAAATTTATCAATTATTGGGTGGAAAAGGTGACAGAAACTTATCATAAAATGCCTGATGAGCAACGGAATAACGCTGTACTTATTGTTTCAGCTCATAGTTTACCTGAGAAAATCCTTGCTAATGGTGACCCTTACTTACAGCAATTACAGCACACAGCTGATTTAATTTCAACGAATGCGGAGATTTCTGACTATGTAATAGGTTGGCAGAGTGCTGGTAATACGCCTGAGCCGTGGTTAGGACCAGACGTACAAGATTTAACTAGACAGTTGTATAAAGAACAAGGTTATAAAACATTCGTTTATATACCTGTTGGGTTTGTCTCCGATCACTTAGAAGTATTATATG
This sequence comes from Cytobacillus sp. IB215665, assembly GCF_033963835.1. NCBI lineage: Bacteria > Bacillati > Bacillota > Bacilli > Caryophanales > Bacillaceae > Cytobacillus > Cytobacillus sp. IB215665. The sequence goes on along the minus strand of NZ_JAXBME010000003.1, from coordinate 251,884 downwards.
ATAATGACATTGAATGTAAAATGGTTACTGATGAACTGAATGCAACATATTACCGTCCTGAAATGCCAAATACAAACCCGGATTTCATAGATGCAATGGCTTCAGTTGTGTTAAAAGCATTAGATAATAAAAAACTATAATAAAGAAGGCGATGTGCAAGTGAGTAATGTGAAGAGAAGGACTGTCGTAATTGGTGGTGGTATCACTGGAGTAACAACAGCATATTACTTGCAAAAGGAAGCAAGAGAGAGAGGGATTTCTTTAGCATGTACGTTAATAGAATCTTCCAATCATCTCGGAGGAAAGATTCAAACAGCCGAACGAGATGGCTTTGTTATTGAGAAGGGACCAGATTCCTTTTTAGAAAGGAAGAGAAGTGCATCAAGACTAGCTACAGAGGTGGGACTAGGAGATGAACTAGTAAATAATTCTACCGGACAATCTTTTGTACAAGTTAAAGGAAACTTACACCCGATGCCAGGTGGCTCCATTATGGGAATTCCTACACAAATTGCTCCATTTGTTACAACAGGATTGTTTTCGCCATTCGGTAAAATTCGAGCAGCAGCTGATTTTGTATTACCCAAATCAAAAGTAGTTGGTGATCAATCATTAGGACAATTTTTCCGCAGACGATTAGGTGATGAAGTTGTAGAGAATTTAATAGAGCCATTACTATCAGGTATATATGCAGGTGATATTGACAAACTGAGCTTATTATCAACTTTTCCGCAATTTCATCAAGTTGAACAAAAGCATGGTAGTTTAATAGTCGGAATGAAGAGTATGACACCACGAAAAGCGAAAAATGCTGAGAAAGGTAAAGCAAAAGGGATGTTCTTAACTGTTTCAACTGGTTTACAATCGTTAGTTGAAGCAGTTGAGGAGAAGTTAGATGCTGGTTCAGTATTAAAGAACACAAGTGTGATCAAGTTAGAAAAGGTAAATGATGAATATATTGTTCATTTAAGTAATGGTGAGCAAATAATAGCTGATACGGTTGTTATTACAACACCACATGAAATTACCCAAAACATTCTTGCTGATTATTCGTTTTTTGATGGATTTAAAAATATGCCATCAACTTCAGTTGCTACAGTTGCACTTGCATTTCCGCAGTCTGCAATCAACAAAGACATAGATGGTACAGGGTTTGTTGTCTCAAGAAATAGTGATTATACCATCACTGCATGTACTTGGACACATAAGAAATGGCCACATACAACACCAAAAGGAAAAATACTGTTACGGTGCTATGTCGGTAGAGCTGGAGATGAAGCAATTGTTGATCAAACTGATGATGAGATCATAAAAGTTGTTTTAGAAGATTTAAATAAAACAATGAATATTACTAGCGATCCAGAGTTTTCTATTATAACTCGATGGAAAAAATCAATGCCTCAATACACTGTTGGACACAAAGAACGAGTAGAGAATGTGAAAGAAATAATGGAGAAGGATTTGCCCGGCGTATTTTTAGCAGGAAGCTCGTTCGAAGGCTTAGGCATCCCAGATTGTATAGATCAAGGTGAAGAGGCAGTTAAGAAAGTTTTAGAATATATCCAAACGCATTCAAAAGAACTAGTAGAGGTTAACTAATTATAGTTAGCCTCTTTTTTATATCACCCCCTCATTTCTATAGGTGTTAAACAAAGGCTGTTTTCGCATTGATTGTTGCTTTTCGTTCTAAGGTTAAGCACGTATATATCTAGCGTTCGTGGCATCTTTTCTACTTTTAAAATTATTGAATTCTCTTAAAACTCATCAAACTGTCCATTTTAGAAATAATAGCAACAAAGTTTACGAAAAGAGCCTAAACAGACGAAGTTGCTACATACTCGATTCATCGATGTTCAAGTTGCTTACCGATATTAGGTATTGAGCTTGTTACTAATCTTTTGTCTTAAATGGAACTGTGTATAGGTGATGTCGTAGTAAGATTCTCAAGTCTTGTTCTTTTTCACCTGTGAGGGAGTGTACTCCTATTCTTTGTAAATAGTGATTCATGTCCATCTGTATTCCTCCTTTATTTACATTAGGCTGTTTCTCGTAAGAATCATTCTACATGTAGTTAACAATCTTTTGTTACATCTCGCCTTTTTAAAACCGAATAAGAACTGGATATAATAAACAACTTGTCTAATGCATTAAATTGTAACGAAAAGATCCTTGCCTTAAGCGTAACTTATAAATAATTGGAATAAATTGGTATTTGTATTGAATGATTGCTACGAATTTAAACCGATACGAAAAGGAACTTTCATACATCTACAGACTGAAGGTATGAATACGTTTGCATTTTTTAGAAAAAACTGTTTTTATAAAATTAATACCAAAAGTGTTGCTCAAGGTTTTGGTCTTGTGTTATAGTATCTTCATACTAAATGACTAAATTGTTCATCTGGTCAGTTGTGGAATGAGGTGTAGCAGTGGTTAAAGATCGAAAACAACTAATAATAGACGCAGCGACAAAATCTTTTTCTTTGTTTGGGTATAAAGCAACAACGATGGACCAAGTCGCAAAACTCGCTAATGTTGGGAAAGGTACGATATATACATTCTTTAAAAATAAGGAAGAGTTATTTGACGAAATAACATCTTCATTAATTGCTGAAATGAAAGAGGCTGCCGAAGAAGCTATTGATCCAACATTACGTTTCCACGAAAATGCGCATAGAGCTTTATACAAAATTTTAGAATTTAGAAAGAGACACCAACTGATGATTAAGTTAATTGAAGAGGAAAATCAGATTGGTACACCTGCTGTCCAAGAAGCTATGGTTAAACTCGAAGATGCTATTATTGGATTTATTAAACAGAAAATTATCGTTGCAATAGATAAAAAAGAAATGAGAAATTGTGATCCAGAAATGACCGCATTTATCTTTTTAAAATTGTATATTGCATTAATTTTTGATTGGGAAAAAAATCGCGAACCGTTAGATAAGGAACAAATATTACACTTATTCGAGCTCTATTTCTTAGAGGGATTATCAATTAGATGATCCTTAAATTTTTCAGCATTATTGACCAAATGAACAAAACAGTCAAATGTTACTAGGGGGATACTATGAGAGGAATATCACTGTTAATACAAGAACTAAAAGCGATGGTAACGAACAAGAAACTCATTGTTCCAATCATTGTGTTAATGTTTATTCCGCTGTTATATAGTGGAATGTTTTTATGGGCTTTCTGGGATCCATACGATCAGATGGATCGTTTACCTGTAGCAGTCGTAAATCAAGATATTGGTACAGTGTATAATGATGAAGAACTGCACATAGGAGATGATTTAGTAGATCAATTAAAAGATAATGAAGGTTTTGGATGGGATTTTGTAGATGAAAATGTAGCTCAAGAAGGGTTGGATAATCTAGATTATTATATGATGGTTGAAATTCCAGTAGATTTTTCTGAGCGTGCTACAACATTGTTAGAAGATAACCCTACCAAGCTAGAGCTTAAATATATACCTAATGAAAGTTATAACTTTCTTGCTGGACAAATTGGAGAATCTGCAATTGAAAAAATTAAAGGCGAGCTAGCGAATGAAATTAGTGCAACATTCGCAGAAAGCCTATTTGACAATGTTGATGAATTAGCAGATGGTTTAACAGAGGCTAGTGATGGTGCAAGTAAGATTGATGATGGAGTTACCGAACTAAACGATGGTGCAATTACGTTGCAAGAAAATTTAGCAAAGCTAGCAAGCAATACAATTACATTTAAGGAAGGGTTACAAGCATCAAATAATGGTTCAAAAGAATTAGTTGATGGCGTAACAGCTTTAAAAGATGGATTTGGGGAAATGAAGACAGGCCAGGAAGAATTGTTAGCTGGAGCTCTTGAAGCTCAAAATGGTACAGAACAATTGTCAAATGGTTTGCAACAATCACTTCAGGGAGTGGAAACAGCTCAGTCTTCTATACCTCAATTAACAGATGGATCCTTACAGTTAAATGATGGGACACAACAGTTAATTGGATCCATAGAACAATGGAAACAAGCAGCAGAACAAACTGCAGCTGGATCTGCCCAGTTATCAACTGGTATTGAACAATTAAATGAAGTGATTCAACCGATGTTTGATTCGTTACCTGAGGAACAAAAGGAACAACTTAAAGTAACCATGGCGAGCTTAATAGATGGAAGTAAAGAAGTAAATGGTGGATTAGAACAGTTAACGGTTGCTGCTGACGAAATTAATGGTGGTGCAACAGTACTTTCAACAGAAATGAATAAGCTTCATCAAGGACAACTTGCGTTACAAACTGGAATAATCGAGTTGGCTGAAGGGCAACAGGTGCTAGTTGATGGTGCTACTAAACTGTTAGATGGTCAAGATCAACTTGTAGGTGGGCTTCAATTATTCGGAGAAAAGATTACAGAGGCACAAGTAGGTACTGGCAATTTACTAGACGGTAGTAATAAATTATCAGCTGGTATAGATGAATTAGCAACTGGCTCTTTGGCGCTAGAAGATGGAGCTAGTCAATTAGCAGATGGATCTATAGACTTAATTGATGGGTTTGGAGAGCTTTCTGAAGGAGCGAATGAACTTTCTACGAAATTAACTGATGCCTCCACAGAGACATCGGAAATATCAGGTAACGATGATATGTATAATATGTTCGCAGACCCAGTAACAGTCGAAGAAAAGAAAATGAATGAAGTACCAAACTATGGAACAGGGTTTGCGCCATACTTCTTAAGTTTAGGGTTGTTTGTGGGGGCATTGCTCTTGTCGATTGTATTTCCTTTACGTGAAACGATCGCAGCGCCAAAAAATCCGTTTAGTTGGTTTATTAGTAAATTTGGAGTACTGGTTATAGTTGGTATAATTCAAGCGCTAATAGCCGATGCAGTGCTATTATATGGCTTAGGTCTTGAAGTGAAAAGTGTCCCATTATTTATCTTGTTTAGCATTCTAACTAGTGTAACCTTTATCACATTGATTCAGTTTTTAGTGACTTGCTTTAATGATCCAGGACGCTTCTTAGCAATAGTTATTTTAATTTTGCAATTAACAACTAGTGCCGGAACGTTCCCGTTAGAAGTAATTCCAGATGTATTACAACCGTTTAATACATTATTACCAATGACCTATACAGTTTCAGGGTTGAAGGCAGTTATATCAAGCGGTGATTATGGATTTATGTGGCAAAATGCAACAATCCTTTTAATGTTCATTGTATTGATGTCATTAGGAACGCTATTATATTTTGTAATGCAGTTTAAGCGTAAATATGGAGCAAATGCTGCACAATCATAATGAACAAATCTTGGAATTTCAAGTGGAGAGTCTATTCAACTGATTCTTGAAATAAAGATAAAAATATTAGAGCATAGAACAAAGCCTGCTGATTCGTTATCAGCAGGCTATTATTTATAAATTTATTATTTAACATGAAGACAATCGTTACAGATGTTACCATAGCATTCATGCTGTTCATCTATTTCTTTATTACAATCAGTACATTTTTTTGGTGGTAAGTTTTTGAAGAAGTCACTACTTTTCTCGATCATTTCGTATCCCCTCCGAATTATGTTATGTATATATTGTATTATAACAGATTCATCCAGTCAATAACTGTTTTGTAACAAAGCTTGTAAATAGGCAAAATTGATAGCATACATCCATCATAAATGGTTTTTAAGTGTTACCAGCGATATTTAACGAAGATCGGTTAGGTTCTGGCAGGTTTATGTAGAGTGTAATATTTAAGTGTAAAAGGGTACAATGAAATGAAATAGGAGTATTTTGAAAGGAAGAATGAAGATGAAGATGACTGTAATTGGATATTGGGGTGGGTATCCTGCCGCAGGGGAAGCAACGTCAGGTTATTTAATTGAGCATGAAGGTTTTTCATTATTGGTTGATTGCGGTAGCGCGGTTCTATCGCAACTGCAAAAATTTATTCAAATTGACCAACTTGATGCTGTTTTACTTTCTCACTATCATCATGATCATATTGCAGACATTGGTCCTCTACAATATGCTTTGTTAATTCACAGATTTATGGGGAAAGAACTGAAGGAACTACCGATTTATGGACATTCACATGATCAAATAGAGTTTGATAGGCTATCGTATAAAAATATTTCAAGAGGAATTGCATATAACCCTGAAAAAAAATTACACATTGGACCTTTTTCCGTTACCTTTATGCAAACAGTTCACCCAGTAATGTGCTATGCTATGGAAATACAAGCAGGTGATCAATCAATTGTTTATACAGCTGACTCCAGTTTTGATAATAAATTTATTTCATTTGCTCAACAAGCCGATTTATTTATTTGTGAAAGCAATTTATATGCAAATCAAAATGGAACGAACGCTGGACACATGACTAGTGAAGAAGCTGGTTTTATCGCAAATAAAGGTAATGTCAAGGAACTTTTACTTACGCATCTTCCACATTTTGGTGATCATGAACAATTAATTAGGGAAGCTGAAAAACTATATCAAGGTAATGTAACTCTTGCAAAAACTGGCTATGTTTGGGGTTGAAATAGTTAAAAATAATGAAATGAAATAAATTTCAGAAATTTTTTATTTCGTTCCTTGAGTAAACTAGATTATTTCAATATAATAGAAGTGTATATTAATATGCCGAAAAAATGAATGGTTACTCATTCATTATAATAGGGAGGGAGTATTTTGAATTTAACTTCGCGCTTGTCAGAATCTGCACAGAAATACCCAGCAAAACCAGCTTATATTTTTCAAGATAAAGCTAGCACATATGCTGAGCTAGATAGTGCTGTGAATGCGTTTGCTAGTGGGTTAGACAAACTAGGTATTGGCAAAGGGGATCACATTGCACTCTTATTAGGTAATTCACCTTACTTTGTAATTTCGCTTTACGGTGCATTGAAGGTAGGAGCAACTATTATACCTATTAATCCTATTTATACTGCCGATGAAATTAGTTATATCGTTAATAATGGGGATGTTAAAGCGATTATTACCTTTGATGTTTTACTTCCACAAGTAGAACCTATGCTTCCTATCATGAAAGGTGTCGAACATATCATTTATTGTGAAACACCACAAGGAAAAGACGCCGGTATTGATTCATCAGCAATTGTTACATTAGAAAAAATGAAATCGTTTTCAAAGATAATCTCATTAGGAAGTTTTAATTATGAAGGTCCAACATTAGCTGAAGATGATGTAGCAGTTATCCTTTATACATCAGGAACAACAGGTAAACCAAAAGGGGCAATGCTGACTCATAAAAATTTGTATAGTAATGCGATAGATGTTGCACAATATTTAAAATTAAGTGATACTGACCGAGTAATTACTACATTACCGATGTTTCATGTGTTTTGCCTAACCGTTGCACTGAATGCTCCACTTATGAATGGCGGAACGTTGATAATATTACCAAAGTTTAGTCCCGAAGAAGTATTTCGTGTTGCAAAGACATATGAAGCGACAGTTTTTGCAGGTGTCCCAACGATGTATAACTTTTTATTACAACATCCAGACGGAAATAAAGAAGATTTAGCATCTTTACGTCTTTGTATTTCTGGTGGTGCATCAATGCCAGTAGCACTGTTAAAAGGTTTTGAACAAAAGTTTAATGTTATCGTATCAGAGGGTTACGGATTGTCTGAAGCATCTCCAGTAACAGCCTTTAATCCGCTAGATCGTCCAAGAAAACCAGGCTCTATTGGTACAAGTATTTTTAATATAGAAAATAAGGTAGTTGACGAAATGGGTGAGGAGGTACCACCGGGACAAGTAGGTGAGCTTATTGTTCGTGGGCCAAATGTGATGAAAGGTTATTATAAAATGCCTGAAGAAACTGCTCATACAATTATGGATGGGTGGTTATACACTGGTGATTTGGCACGTATGGATGAAGAGGGGTATTTTTATATTGTAGATAGAAAAAAAGACATGGTACTAGTAGGTGGATATAATGTATATCCACGAGAAGTAGAGGAGGTTCTATATAATCATCCAGATATTATCGAGGCTGCAGTCATTGGTGTTCCAGATCCGAACTTTGGTGAGGCAGTAAAAAGCTTTGTAGTAACAACAAACAATCAACTTACTGAGAAAGAAGTCCTTGATTATTGTATAGAGCATCTAGCAAAATATAAAACCCCTACCTCAATAGAGTTTATAGAAGAGTTACCAAAAAACACAACAGGAAAAATATTAAGACGTGCTTTAAAACAGCAAGCAACAACAAGCTTATAATTGAAGCATCATAAGATATAGGCTAATTGTAACATATACAAATAGATGAACAGCATGAAGGTCAGATCCCCAGTTTAGCTAGGGTCTGACCTTTAATTTGTAAAGCGCTTTCAAAAAATCAAATAGTGATGGAAATTATGCCGCGCGCTGACGTCTAAAGCTTTTTTCGGCTTTTCCAGTTTGTAATTGCCACATATGCCAAAAGACATATGGAACGATTAAGATGAAGTTAATCATACCCCATGTTTTTAATACTTCTGGATTATACCAAGAAGAGGAATCCATCGTCATAGGGAATATATCAAAACTTGCTCTTAAGAGCAGGTGTGCAGCTAGTGTATATACTCGAGCAATAATATATAATTCTGGACGTCCTTTCATCAATGGGTATAGCTCTGCTGCAAGTAAAATAGTTAATGAACTCGCAAAATAGACAGGACTCTCAGCATAGACGAAGCAAGCGTTCCATGTTGTATAGAGAAAGTTCCAAGAAGCAGTCGTATAAGCTATAAGATCTCCATGTTTTTCAGTAGTAATCTTCCAAAACTTTGGAGCGAATGGTATGGTGACACATAAGAGAAACCCGGTTGCTGCATTAAAATAATTACCCATAGTAGCATCTTTTATCGTTGCTTCCATAATATTTAAAAACAAGATGGCGTAGAAAAACCATAGAAATTGCTCTGATTTTAAAACATCCCATATTTTACCTTTTTTATTTTCGTAAACGGCTATACGCGAAAAGCCAACGATGATGGTTGGTATGATGACACTTAATATTTTCGCCCAGCGAAACCATCCTTCAACTCCACCTAGAATCCATAATGGGAATGTAAATAGAGATGCAATCCAAAAATAAGCTGCTAGTTTATAGTGTTTTCTGAAAAAAGCGACGATGAATATTAAAACTGTAAAGTAAATAGGCATAGTAATTACGTGTGGCCAAATGGTAATATTCATAATCATCTCATCCTCTACGTTATTTAATTTTTAATATAAAATAATGTCATGAAAAAATTTGAATGATAACGTATCGAACGTTCGGTATACCATAATTATACTGCTAAAATTCTTTACTATCAATGTGAAAAGTATCACAATTTCATGACATTTATACATGTAAATAGTTTGTCAAAGCTCTTTTCTTAAACTCTGTTGCTATTGTTATCAAATTAGTACGATAACAAGTGGTTTGATATGTTGGGCATCGTCGTATGGAGAAAAGGTACCACGAATGTTAGTTGACTACTTGTTTATTTCTTAATACGAAAAACAACAATCAATTTGAAAACAGCATTACTAATAATGGACACTACGATGAGTTTTATAAGAACTTAATCATTTTAAATGTAAAAAAGATGCCAAGAACGCTAAATGTATACATGTTTATATTTTGTCAAACAACGCATACTTCTATAAAAAACAAAATTTTCTGAATGATTTTCCTTTAAAAAAAGGAATTTATCCATTTAACTTAGAATTAGAACAATAACTATGAATAAATGAAGTAGGTGATCTTATTAGTGTCGTAAAATTTCATGTCGAAAATCATATTGCAACTGTTACATTAAATCGTCCTGATGCTCTTAATTGTTTTAATTACGATTTGCTATGTAGTTTAGAGAAAACGATTGAAGAAATACATGCTAGTAATGACATTAGAGTTGTTATTTTTACAGGGACAGGTGATAAGGCATTTTCAGTAGGCGCAGACTTAAAAGAGAGAAGAACATTATCTGACACAGAGGTAAAAAGAAATTTGACTAAAATTGGTCAATTATTCACAAACATTGATAAACTACCTCAACCGACTATTGCTGCAATAAATGGTTATGCATTTGGTGGTGGACTCGAGTTAGCTCTATCTTGTGATTTCCGTTTCGTTGTTGAAGGTACACAATTAGGCTTAACTGAAACGAGTTTAGCTATTATTCCAGGTGCTGGCGGTACACAACGTCTACCTCGAATAATAGGAACAGAAAAAGCTCTAGAATTAATTTTGACAGCTAAAAGGTTAAATTCTGCACAGGCTTTAACGTATGGTTTAGTTACTAAAGTTGTACCTAAAGATCATTTAATAGACGAAAGTATACAATTTGCTAATGAAATGCTGAAAAATGGCCCTATTGCTTTACAACAAGCAAAGTTTGCTATAAAGCAGGGGATGAATACTGATTTACAAACAGGTCTGGAAATTGAAAGAAAGGCATATGAAGTAACAATTCCGACCGAAGATCGATTGGAAGCTCTACATGCATTTTCTGAGAAGCGACCTCCTAAATTTAATGGAAAATAACGAGGAATATTTTTGGATAATTAATAATATTCATATATTATTTAGTGTACCTTAAATAAGAGTCTTATAGGCTATGTTCTTTGTTCAAATGGAACAGTTATTGCTTATTTTAGAAAAAAATCTTGATGTTTTATATTATTCATGTATAATTTAATGCATAAAAGCACCGAAGCATAAAAGCGTAAAAGCATAAAAGTAACAAAGGAAATATAGAATAATAGTTTACGAGGGGGTTTTAAAAGATGAAAAAAAGTTTGAAAGGTATACTCGGCAGTACACTTGCATCAGTATTAATTTTGAGTGGCTGTGGCTCTAGCGAGAGCAATGGATCCAATACGGGGAATGCTGGAGAAACATATAAAATAGGTGTGACACAGATTGTAGAGCATGACTCATTAGATGCTGCGTTTAATGGATTTAAGCAAGCATTAGCAGATAAAGGATTAGAGGTTGAATATGACGTTCAAATTGCTCAAGGTGATCCTAATACGAGTAACTTAATAGCCGAGAAGTTAGTGGGAGATAATGTAGACTTAATTTTTGCTAATTCAACTCCAAGTGCTCAAGGTGTGTTAAATGAAACGAGTGAAATTCCAATCGTGTTTACGTCTGTAACTGATCCGGTTGGTGCTGAGTTAGTAGAAGCAATGGATAAGCCTGGATCGAATATAACGGGTACAACAGATACACATCCAGATGCAGTACCAAATACAGTTGAATTTATCGACCAATATTTTGAAGGGAAACGTGTTGGGATGGTATACAACTCTGGAGAACAAAATTCCAATGCACAAGTCGAGCTAGTGGAAGAAGCAATGGAAGGAACAGATCTTGAAATTGTCTCAGCATCTGTGTCAACATCTGCTGAGGTAAAGCAAGCGACTGAATCTCTCATTGGAAATGTTGATGTGATATACATTATTACAGATAATACTGTTGTTAGTGCGTTAGAATCAGTCATCATGGTAGCAGAAGAAAATGATATTCCATTGTTTGTTGGTGAACTTGATTCAGTTGAAAATGGTGGATTTGCTGCTTACGGTTTTGACTACTTTGATATTGGCTATGAAGCTGGTGAGATGGCAGCACAAATATTAACAGGAGAAAAAACAACTTCAGAACTACCAGTACAGTACCCTCAAAACTTAAAATTACAGATTAACAAAAAAGCAGCTGAAAATATGGGTATCGATATAAATAGCAAGTGGGATGATATAGCTGAATATTTAAATGAAGAGTAATGAATAGATTACTATTGTGTTCCTTTCTTATATATAGAAGAAAGGAACATATTTTTCTGTTTGAAAGATAAGAAAGTATAACATTTTGAGAGAGCTCATTCTTTGTATGAGAATTATCGATGAACAGTTCCAGCGCCTATCTCTTCGAGGTCACTTAGGCATTTTATCAAAAAGGCAAAAAGCGCCTTCTTGTGAAACGCAGCCTCAAGGGATTACCAGGCGCTTGCGCTTTTCATAACAACTTATGGAAAAAATATATTTTTTAACTGGAAGGGTGAAAATACTATGCCTACAGCAATATTCGGAGCATTTGAGTCAGGTATTATTTATGCAATCATGGCATTAGGTGTATACTTATCATTTCGAATTTTAGACTTTCCAGACTTAACCGTTGATGGGAGTTTTGTAACTGGAGCAGCCGTAGCCGCAATTTTAATAGTAAATGGTATCAATCCTTTTATTGCTACAATTGCTTCTTTACTAGCGGGATTTATTGCTGGTTGTATCACAGGTTTGCTTCATACGAAAGGAAAAATAAATCCGCTGTTATCAGGGATTTTAATGATGATTGCATTATATTCTATTAATCTTCGTATAATGGGAAGATCAAATATACCGATGTTAAATGAAACAACAGTGGTTACAATTTTAACAGATTTTTGGAAGAATTTAGGTTTTGATACGGGTGTAGTTAATGTGTTGAGAGCATTAGGGTATTCAGGGTATATTCCAAAAACTTGGGCAATTGTTATTTTTATGATTATAATTACATTTGCCATAAAACTTATGTTAGATCGCTTTCTTCAAACGGAGATTGGACTTGCACTACGCGCCACTGGTGACAATAAAAATATGATTCGTAGCTTTTCAGCAAATACGAATGCTTTAACAGTAGTTGGACTAGGAATATCCAATGCACTTGTCGCTTTCTCTGGTGCAATCATTGCACAATATAATGGATTTAGTGATGTCGGAATGGGAATAGGTATCATTATTATTGGCTTGGCCTCAGTTATTATTGGTGAAGCAATATTTGGTACGAAATCGATTATGCGAACGACATTTGCCGTGATCGGTGGTGCAATTATTTACCGCATTGTTGTAAGTATTGCTTTGCGTGTAGAATTTCTAGAACCAGGTGATTTGAAGTTAATTACTGCAGTCATAGTTGTCTGTGCATTAATTATTCCTAAAATATTTGAATCACGTAGAGTCAAAAAACGCAAAAAGCAACGATTACAAGCATTCGCAAATGATCACGAGCAACTAGCGAATAAAGAGGTGATATAGATGCTTGATTTTAACCATATCTTCAAAGTTTTTAACGAAGGAACGCTTGATGAAAAAATTGCATTAGATCACATAACGTTATCATTAAATAAAGGAGATTTCGTGACGGTCATAGGAAGTAATGGTGCAGGGAAATCAACGCTGATGAATGTTGTGTCAGGTAGGATTTTCCCCGACATAGGTGAGGTTATAATTGATGGGCAACAAGTAACGAATCTACCAGAACATAAGCGAGCTCAATATATCGGCAGAGTATTTCAAGATCCGATGGCAGGTACTGCGCCGACGATGACGATTGAAGAGAATTTGGCAATGGCTTTTTCGAGAACAAAAAGAAGAACTTTACACAAGGGTGTAACAAAAAAGCGTAAGGTGTTTTTTAAAGAACAGCTTGAGACACTTCACTTGGGGCTAGAAGATCGCTTAAATGCAAAAGTAGGCTTATTATCAGGTGGTGAACGTCAAGCATTGTCTTTATTAATGGCGTCATTCACTGATCCAAAAATATTGCTACTAGACGAACATACAGCAGCATTAGATCCTGCTAGGGCAGAATTAATCACAAATTTAACTAAAGAAATTGTAGAAAAGAATAAGCTAACGACTTTAATGGTCACCCATAATATGCAACAAGCTCTTGACTTGGGCAACCGTTTAATTATGATGGATAAAGGTCAAATTATTTTTGAAGCTAGCGGAGAAGAGAAAAAGAAATTGACTGTAGAGCAGCTATTAGCAGAGTTTCAGCGCATTCGTGGTTCAGGGTTTACAAGTGATCGATCGGTTTTGTTGTAAAATAAGCGCTATATAGCAGACTTGATTAACATAAAAGCCGGTGGGGACTCCCCACCGGTTTTACATATAGTCTGTTTTCGCACGGCTTGTTGTATGTGTACAAAGAAATAACTACGTGTGATGTTCTAATATCTTTGACAAGCACTGAAAGCATGCCTTAATCGATTGTTCTCATTATTCTTTTGAATACACGCTCTTTGTCAAAGCCTTCTCCCATACCAAAAATTTCAATGATGTTATTTTCATCGTCTAATAAATATGTATAGGCTGAATGAATAAATTGTCCATCACCTGGATCTCTATATAAGAATTCAAACGCATCGGCAACTTTTTTTGTATCTTCCTCACTTCCACGAAGAAGATACCATGGGCCACCTTGCTCTAATTCAAATGCTTTGCCATATTCCTGTAACACTTCTTTTGTATCGTATGCGGGATCAATTGTAATTGTTATGAATTCAACTTTATTCCCAAAGACGCCTTCTTGTTCAAATTCTTCACGCAGTTGCTTCATTTTATAAGTTGTTACTGGACAAATATCTGGGCAATTTGTGTAAATAAATTCTAGTAGACGTACCTTTGGTTCCATTGTAGTAAATGAAAATGGCTCTCCGTAAGCTGTTTCCATGGCAACGTCTTCCGGAAATTCCATTCCTGATTGTTTATAAACTGAAAAGTAGAATATTCCTGATGAAATACCGAGTACTAATAAGGTGACAAATGTAATATAAAGCTTTTTCATGAAATCACTCCAATACGCCATTCGAATTTGACAATATAAATTAAGTCGGTTCTATACATACTAATCATACATGAACATTGCATATTCATGTGTCTATATCCATGAATTTTGTATGACAAAAAAATTATCGCTAATTTTGTACTAATTTTATCTGATTTTTCTTACAATTAGTAAGGAGGCAAGCTATACTTAGTACAAGGGGGAGAATCTAACATTCATGAGAAAAATTGTAGGTTGGACGTTAATTTCGTATGTGCTATTTAGTCTATTTATAGCTATGTATATTTTTTATTGGGCTGATACATCAATTCCGATACAGTATAGGGGATCAGGAGCGGATCCTACTACGTTCTTAAATGAACGTGAGCTTATGTTGAGTGAAGAGTATTCACAAATAAGAAATTTGATATTTTTTCTCTCCTTACCATTCGAATGGATAATCTATTTATTTGTACTATTGTTAGGAATATCATACAAATTCAATACTTGGGCGCAAATAACTTCTAAAAGAAAAATTGTACAAATTCCAATTTATGTATTTTGGTTATCTATTTTTGTTGGCGTTTTAAAACTACCACTTAGTTGGATTAGCTTCACCTTTTCTAAAATGTACAATATTTCTACTCAATCTACATCAGGGTGGTTAAAAGACCGATTAATCGATTTCTGGCTTGATTTTGGATTCTTGGTCATGATCGCCTATGCTTTATTTTTTCTCATTACAAAAGCAAAGAAGCGATGGTGGTTTTATGCATGGGTCTTGTCAATCCCATTTTCCTTATTTTTAATGTTTGTACAACCAGTGATTATTGATCCTCTTTATAACGATTTTTATGAACTTAAA
Organism: Cytobacillus sp. IB215665; assembly: GCF_033963835.1. NCBI lineage: Bacteria > Bacillati > Bacillota > Bacilli > Caryophanales > Bacillaceae > Cytobacillus > Cytobacillus sp. IB215665. The sequence continues at coordinate 236,455 of NZ_JAXBME010000003.1, read as the reverse complement.
AATAAAGAGCTTGAAGCGGAAATTCTACAAATGGCAGAACAAGCGAACATCCCTGCTGATCACGTATTTGAGGTTAATATGTCTGAAAAAACAAATGCCTTAAATGCTTATGTCACTGGAATAGGGAATAACTCAAGAATTGTGTTATGGGATACAACATTAAACAGGCTTAATGAACAAGAGATTTTATTTATCATGGCTCATGAAATGGGGCACTATGTGAAAAAGCATATTTATTTTGGTATAGCGGGTTATTTAATTGTCTCTCTTATTGGCTTATATTTAACTAATAAAATTCTACATTTTTGCATTCATAGGTGGAAGGATATTCTACATATTCGTGACTTAAGAGAGCTAAATGCACTTCCTTTGTTGTTACTTGTATTTTCAATGCTAACATTTATAGCAAGCCCATTGGAAAACGTTGTTTCTAGATATCAGGAGCATACAGCAGATGTATACGCGATTGATATGACTAAGGACAATGAAGCAGCCATTCAAACTTTTCAAGAATTGTCACGTGCGGGACTTAGTCAAGTGAACCCTCCATTTATTGTAAAAATATTTAGATATGGTCATCCAACTATACTAGAGCGAATTGCTTATATAGAGGAGCAAAAATAACTAAGAAACGCTAGAAAGCATAAGTACAAGTGATTTTGTTTTAAATATGGTAAAAAGTGTCAGGTGGAGTGCTTACTTCATCTGATATAATATTTTATTATAGAAAAGTAGTGAAGCGTTTAGCTATACTATAAAAACTGGGCTAAAGAAGCGTAGCAGGATGAACTTATATGAGGCTGTCATCGTTTTACAGATGAAAAGATACCACATTTATTCATAGTTCCTAAATAGTCGGTGACTTTAAGCGCTTACATTTTTTATAAGAATTAGCATGATTTTATATAAATATATAATTAAATAATATAAAATTAATATTAACAGTGTAAAATATCCTTATTGTTGTTGTGATTGAGCTATATTTATATAGAAAAACAAGGGGGAAATATGTTTGGAAATTGTAACTGAGAAGAGGAAAACGAGAGGAAGGTTTGTAAGAAATATGTTATTAATTGTACTAGCTGTAATCATTTTGTTCTTTTTGATTGTCCAAATCATTCCAGTTAAGAAGAATGAAAGTAATACTCTTCTGCGTGAAGGTGGAAAGCCAGATGTGATCGCACACCGTGGAGGAGCTGGAATAGCCCCTGAAAATACGTTAGAGGCATTCAAACTGTCTGATTCACTCGGAGTAGATATGTTAGAATTTGATGTGAGACTATCAAAAGATGGACAAGTAGTAGTAATGCATGATGAAACAATTGATCGAACAACTAATGGAGAGGGTAAAGTATCTGAATATTCTGTTGAAGAATTGAAATCGTTTGACGCTGGCTATCATTTTGTAGGTCCAGATGGCTCATTTACTTATAGAGGTAAAGGTGTTACGATCCCAACTCTAACCGAAGTGTTTGAATCGTATAGTCATTTCCCTATGGTCATAGAAATTAAAGAAAATGATACGAAGTTAGCAGATGAATTTGCTGATATTATTTTTCAATTTGGAATGCAAGATAAAGTGATTATAGGATCTTTCTATGACGAAATAGCAAATTATTTTTACGATATTACTAATGGAGAAGTTGCTATAAGTACTGCAAGTGCTACTACGAAAAAATATGTCATTTTTCAAAAGCTATTTTTAGGAAATATTATTCCGTTAAAGGAACAAGCTTTACAACTACCTACTCACTCAAGTATTTTTGATCTTACTACAAAAAAATTAATTGATGCAGCACATGAAAGAAATATTGCTGTCCAATACTGGACAATTAATGATTTAGACATGGTAGAATATTTACTTGAACAAGGTGCCGATGGAATAATGACAGATTATCCGAATAAAGTTATTCATTTATTACGTCAAAAAGGAGTAGATAAATAAATATGGAGATTAATAGACAACCTGTAGTGAGAAATAAACGCCCTGTCGCTCATCATATTGGATATATAACTATTTGTTTTGTTGCGGTTGCCATATTCTTTATTATAGCTGAGGTCGTTCAACAGTCTGAACAAGTAGCCTTTGATACAGCAATAAGAAATATCTTCGTCTTAGAGTCTCAATCATTTTTATATCAAGTATTTGCGAAAATCACTTGGCTTGGGAATAAGCCTGGTGTCATCACAATGCTAGTTATAATGTTAGTATGGTTAATATGGAGATATCGTGATTTCAAAGGTATTATTCTACTCATAACGATGGTTATTTTGCAAAATGAATTTAATAAAGCGATTAAAGATTTTTATCAAAGGGAACGACCTTTGATCGATCCTGCTATCGATGCATTAGGCTACAGTTTTCCGAGTGGTCATGCAATGACTGGTTTGTTAGCATATGGACTGGCCACGTATTTAATTGTTGTGAATGTAACATCGTTCAAAGCAAAGTTTATCGTTGGCATCTTTGGAAGTATTCTAATATTTTTAATCGGTCTAAGTCGCATAATACTGTCAGCTCATTATCCTACAGATGTAGTTGCAGGACATGCTTTAGGTATAGTTACCCTAATTATTTCGATATATTTGTATCAATGGATGAAGAGAATAGCTTTAAGTAAAAAAAATGATAAAGATACTCTTCAAGTAACGTAATAATTAAGAAAAATGATAATGAGATGTTTTAGAATAAAGGCACCCGCATTAGAGTATGAGGGTGCCTCTATTTTATATCATACATAACGATTTCCATAGTAGAGCAGGTAATCTAACTCATTGATATTTCAAATCCAAAATGTTCAAAAAAACCGTACTTATAAAAACCACATTAATTTTTTCCGCATTCATACTATTCTTTCGTATCGTTGGTGGTTTGTTTATTATGACTTATTAGAACATCATTTTCGGGTTTAATAAAATTTGGCTGTACTCGTTTGTAATACAATAGCCTATAGCAAAAAGGACTCTGGATAAAAGTATTTTAAAACTTTTATCCAGAGTCTTTATTTATGGTGCGAATAAATGTTCTTTTTTTGCTGCACTCAAATTAAAATGACGATCCCCTTAATATTCATATTATTATTATAAATTATTAATTTTTATAAGTCTACAATTTTATGGCAATTTTAGCTATATTTTCTATACAACAACTAAAAAAGTGGTAATGGTCGTATGGAGAGGAGTAATTATATGAAAATTAGTACATGGAATACAAGCTTAAAAATTCGGTTAATTGGTGAAATGTTATTTAATTTGCTGTATTGGATGTATTTCCCTTTCATTACTTATTACTTCGGTAGTGCATTAGGAAACAATATTGCTGGAATACTTATGACGATCCCCCCCTTAATAGGAATAATTGGAATTATCATTGGTGGGAATCTAGCTGATAGATTAGGTAGACGTGCTGCTATGTTAATAGGGACATCGATTAGAACAATAGTGTTTTGTATTTTTGCTTTATCAGATTCGTATTGGTTAAGCTATTTGGCGTTTGTTGGAATTGGCTTAGGAGGTGCATTATACGGACCAGCTAGTGATGCAATGATCGCTGACTTAATACCACAGCAAGCGAGGAAACGAGTGTACGCAACTTTTATGACAGCTAATAATATTGGTGCTGTTATAGGGCCAGTTTTAGGATCGTTTTTCTTTTTTAGCTATCGTAGTGAATTGTTATGGGCTTGCACAATTGTGATGTTAGTTTACACAATTATTATTTGTGTAAAGGTAGACGAATCCATGCCAAATTACTCAAGAAAACGAATAAATTTAAAATCTATTTCCAGTGGATTTAAGGAAGAATGGAAGGGGTATGGAGAGATTTTTAGAGATAAAGTCTTCTTGTTGTACATACTTGGAGGCGTTTCTGCTGTTATCGCTATTATGCAATTAGACTTATATTTATCAGTATACATTATTAATTATGTTCCTTCACAAAAGCTATTTGTTTGGAATAACTATTCTGTAGCACTTGACAGTAAAGAGATTTTTGCGTGGATGTTAGTGTTAAACGGTGTCCTGTTCGTGTTTTTTGTTTTACCTATAACAAAATTGTTAAAAAATTGGACTGATCGGAACGTTTTTATTCTTTCAGCGATTTTAGCTGGAGGTGGCATGTTTTTAGTTGGATTTACTACAAACATTTGGGTGCTATTTATACTAACAATCATTTTTACTTTCGGAGAAATCGTGAGAGCCCCAGTAATAAATAATTTTGTTAGTAACTATGCTCCAGAACATGCTAGAGGAAAATATATGGGGGCAGCTAGACTACAGTTTACAATTGGTAGATTTTTAGCCCCATTAACTGTATTCCTAGCTGAATGGATTTCTCCTATGGGGATCTTTAGCGTAATTCTATTTTTTGCGTTTATGAGTGCAATTCTATATATCAAACTATATAAAAGCTATGAGCGCTATACAACAGGAATGACTGAGCCTGGAGTTCGAAAAAAAATGTAAGAAGTTTTATTTGATACGTCAGAAATACGTACAAAATTATCAGATTTTTTAAAAAATAGCTTGCAATTCCTCTATTCTGTTATATAATACTATTAGTTAAATAAAACTGTATTATAACAATATAGGTGGAAGGGTGTGTAGCTGCTGATGATGATACAGACGTCAGGTATTCAAGTTCACAGTACGAGAAATGAACAGTATGATGAAATTTTGACACCTGAAGCATTAAAGTTTGTTGAAAAGTTAGAGAAAAAATTTGGTGAGAGAAGAAAAGAGTTACTACTAAAAAGAGGTGAGCGACAGCAGAAAATCGATGCTGGGAAATTGCCAGACTTCTTGGAAGAAACATCCGGTGTTCGACGAGGTGATTGGACTATTGCTCCCATACCTAAAGACCTTCAGGATCGACGAGTCGAAATAACAGGCCCTGTAGAAAGAAAGATGGTCATTAATGCATTAAATTCTGGTGCAAAAGTGTTCATGGCTGATTTTGAGGATGCTAATTCTCCAACTTGGCGAAATTGTATAGAAGGACAAATAAATCTAAGAGATGCAGTGAACAAAACCATTACATTTGAAAATCCAAATGGAAAAAAATATAGCTTGAATGAAGAAATTGCCACGTTGGTCGTACGTCCCCGTGGTTGGCATTTAGAAGAAAGACATGTCACAGTCGGCGGCAAGAGTATGTCCGCTAGTTTAATAGACTTTGGATTGTATTTTTTTCATAATGCTAAAACACTTTTAGCACGAAATAGCGGACCATATTTTTATTTACCGAAGCTCGAAAGTCACTTGGAAGCAAGATTGTGGAATGACGTATTCGTTTTTGCTCAAAATGAGCTCAATATTCCGCAAGGGACAATTAAAGCTACTGTATTAATCGAAACAATATTAGCAGCTTTTGAAATGGATGAAATATTATACGAGTTACGCGATCATTCAGCAGGGTTAAATTGTGGACGTTGGGACTATATTTTTAGCTATATTAAAAAATTAAGAAATTTTGAACACGTTATTTTACCTGATCGTTCACTCGTTACGATGACAGTTCCTTTTATGAGAGCTTATTCACTGCTTGCGATTAAGACATGTCATAGACGTAGTGCACCTGCAATTGGTGGTATGGCTGCACAAATTCCAGTGAAAAATGATCCAAAAGCAAATGAAGAAGCTTTTAAAAAGGTTCAAGCTGACAAGGAGAGAGAAGTGCTAGACGGTCATGATGGGACCTGGGTTGCACATCCAGCGCTAGTTCCTGTTGCAATGGAAATCTTTAATAATGAAATGCCTGAACCGAATCAAATATATAGAAAACGGGAAGATGTTTGCGTCACGGCTACAGAACTACTCGCAGTACCAGATGGAAAAATTACTGAGAATGGAGTACGCACTAATATTAATGTAGGAATTCAATATATTGAGTCATGGTTGTCTGGTAGAGGGGCTGCTCCAATTCATAATTTAATGGAAGATGCAGCGACTGCTGAAATATCTCGTGCGCAACTTTGGCAATGGATACGTCACCCTCAAGGAATTCTCGAGGATGGAAGAAAAATTACCTCTGAGCTTGTTCAACAGTTGAAAGAAGAAGAGCTTGTGAAAATTAAACAAGGGGTTGGAGAAGAGACATTTTCAAAAGGTAGATATCATGAAGCAAACGAGCTATTTGAACAGTTAATTTCAAATGATGAATTTACAGAGTTTTTAACTTTACCTGGGTATAAAACCTTGTAAGCAAAATTTGGAAATAAAGGTATGCTGGGTTGAGCTATAAAAGGTTTTGATATGTCATTTTGTCTTTTATATAGAAGAAAAGATACTGTTTAAACCTAATTCTTATAGGATCACCATCAAATGGCTTCATATAAAAAAGAAGAGCTTGTGAAGTCATTGTTATAAGTATTAACAACTAATAGGAAAGATAAAGTACTTAAAATACAAGGAGGAATATGATTATGACTAATGAAAGAGTTCAAAAATTAGAAGAAAGCTGGAGTATGGATAAGCGTTGGAATGGGGTTGAAAGACCTTATAGTGCAGAAGAAGTAATTAAGCTTCGAGGTTCGATTGATATTGAATATACATTAGCAAAAAAAGGCTCAGAAAAGTTATGGGATTTAATTCATACGGAGGATTACGTTAATGCACTAGGTGCGTTAACAGGTAATCAAGCTGTTCAACAAGTGAAAGCAGGTTTAAAAGCAATTTATTTAAGTGGTTGGCAAGTAGCTGCAGATGCAAATTTAGCAGGGCAAATGTATCCTGATCAAAGCTTATATCCAGCCAATAGTGTTCCTTCTGTTGTGAAACGAATTAATCAAGCCTTACAACGTGCAGACCAAATTCATCATTTAGAAGAGAATGATCAAATTGATTGGTTTGCACCAATTGTTGCTGATGCAGAAGCTGGATTTGGTGGTCAATTAAATGTCTTTGAACTCATGAAAGGAATGATTGAAGCTGGCGCTTCAGGAGTGCATTTTGAAGATCAGCTGTCATCTGAAAAGAAATGTGGTCATTTAGGGGGGAAAGTTCTACTTCCAACACAAACTGCTGTCCGTAACTTAATCTCTGCTCGTTTAGCTGCTGACGTAATGGGTGTGCCAACACTATTGATCGCTAGAACAGATGCCGATGCAGCTGATATGATTACTAGTGATATTGATGATAACGATCAAGCGTTTTTAACTGGTGAAAGAACTCTTGAAGGTTTCTTCCGTACGAAACCTGGCATTGAGCAAGCAATTGCTAGAGGTTTAGCATATGCACCGTATGCAGATTTAATTTGGTGTGAAACGTCAACACCTGATCTTGAGCAAGCAAAGCAGTTTGCAGATGCAATTCATGAAAAATATCCAAATAAACTTCTTGCATACAACTGTTCACCTTCGTTTAACTGGAAAGCAAAACTAGATGATGAAACGATTGCAAAATTCCAAAAAGAGTTAGGTAAAATGGGGTATAAGTTCCAATTCGTAACACTTGCAGGCTTCCATGCGTTAAATCATAGTATGTTCGAGTTAGCTCGTGGATACAAAGAGCGAGGAATGGCTGCATATTCGGAATTGCAGCAAGCGGAATTTGGAAATGAAAAACATGGTTACACTGCTACAAAGCATCAAAGAGAAGTAGGTACAGGTTATTTTGATGAAGTGTCTCAAGTTGTATCAGGAGGAAAATCATCAACAACAGCTCTAAAAGGTTCAACAGAGGAAGAACAATTTGTTACCAATGCATAACTAACTAATGTGTTAGGGTTAAAATAAATGGGGGAAATGAAATAAAGAATAAAAACACTGGCACACAAAAGGCCAGTGTTTTTCATTAGATTTAACTTTGTTGTTATTTATACTAAAAGTCTTATGTGATTATTATCATATAATAGAAAAAAAGATGTCACGAAACTATAGTTGTATGTGTGTTTATTTATTAACAGGAAAAAAATAGGAATAAAATATACGGTTGTCACTGCTATAAAGCAGATACGCCTTTGATGTTTTGAGCTATGTTTGAATTACAGAGAAAATATTTTAGGCATAAAATAATATGTCTCTTTAAATTGATTATATGTTATTCAATGCTTCTATAATATCCGTCTGTCCAGACAAAATTTCAAATGTTTTCCCATAGGTATTCTGAATGTTTAAACATTCTACAAGTACTTTTGCCACGTCTTCTCTAGATATATCACCTGAATAGTCAGCTAGTTTTTTAGATATGTTAATATGTCCAGTTCCTGCATCGTAAGAAAGCCTACCTGGGCGGACAATCGTATATACGAGTGAGCTATTGCTTAAATATTCATCAGCTATCCCTTTTGATTTTAAATATACTTTCATTGATTCAGTAGGGCCAAGGTCGGGTAGATCTGCCCCAACAGAACTTAACATGATAAAGCGGTTAACTCCACACCTTTCCGCTGTTTTTATTAAGTTAATTGCACCTTGTTCATCAACGAGTTTTGTTTTATCTGCTCCAGTTTTTGATCCTGAACCAGCTGCGAAAATGATAGCATCACAGCCTTCGATAGCATGGCTCATATCCTTTTCTAAATCAGCTAAAACTGTTGAGCTAGCCCCAAGACTAATAAGGTGATCACGTTGTGAGTCATCACGAATCATTGCAACAGCGTCATGTTCCTCATTCTGACCGAGTAATTGTAATATTATTCGTCCCGTACCACCATTAGCACCTACAACAAGTACTTTCATTTCATACCTTCTCTCTTAATATTATTAGCTTTATAAGGCTGTTCTGTTGTTATTAAAACTTCATAGAACAGCTAGATGAGCTTTTATTCACCTGTGATCATTATGAAATAACAGGTTTTTTTTCATAAACTTCGTTGTTATTGTTCAAAAATTGTACAGCAAGATGAAGCAAAGTCAGACTTTCAGCTTCATAAGGCTCTTTTCGTAAACATTGTTGCTATTGTTAAATTAGTACTATAAAAAGCGGTTTTACATTGTTAGTTATCTGTACAGAAGAAAAGATGCCATGTACGCTAATTAGAATGAGTTTATTTCTAAGTATGACAAACTATAATCAATGTGAAAACAAGCTTGTCCCTATTAATCAACCTTCTCATCATTAAACATATTTCTCATCATTTCTAAACTTTCCTTCGTATCATCTAAATATGTAACAAGCTCTTTACTACTCTTTTTTTGAATGTCAACGGATGATGCTATTTGTTGGAAGGTTGCTGACGTTTGTTCAAATGTCGAAGCAAAATCTGCCGTAGATGATTTGATGATAATTGATGTATCGTTTACTTTATCCGCAAGCTTTTCAAATTGAATCATCTGGTTGTTTAACTCATTTACTACTTTGTTTAAGGATCGAAAGCTATTTTCTGTCTCCTTCGTTATGTCAACATTTTTACTAAGCTGTTCTGAGCTCTCATTTAGTCTTAGATTAGCTTCGCTTGTCTTTCCATTTACTTCTTGTAAATTATTAGTAATCTTCTCAGTTGACTGCTCGGTTAAATGTGCTAATTGTCGTATTTCATCGGCTACGATTGCAAACCCTTTCCCATAATCTCCTGCTCTTGCAGCTTCAATAGATGCATTTAATGCTAGTAGGTTTGTCTTTGTTGTTATTTCTTTAATTCCTTCAGTCAAAATATTCGTTTCGTTAATTTTTTCGTTCAATTCACGAAATGTAACTGCTAAATCCTTCATGACTACGTCTAATTCTACCGTGTTTTCTAATAAATAGCCCATTTTTCGTTCACCATTAACTGCAAGATCTGATGAAGCACTTGATTTCTCTTTTAATTTAGCTGCATTTGTAGAGATCTGTTCAATATTTGTTGTCGTTTGTTCAATTTGTTCAGCTATTGTTGTAATTGCTTCAGATTGTGTAAAACTACTTGATGATAGTTGTTGTATAGCTGCAGCTACTTCCATATTATTTGTCATTGTTGAGGAGGCATGATTATATTGGTCAACCATCTTTTGGTTAATTTTTTCTGCCTCTTTTTCAATCTCGAGTTTTTGAGTTATTTCTTTTTGTGCTGCTTGCTGTATTTGTTGTAAACTATCTTTTACTTGGGAGATATGGTTACGATTTATTTTTTGAACTGTAAATATAATACAAGTTATTAGTATGAGTAAAATGGAGATATTTATAATTTCATAAATATTAATATTCAAGTAGTCATCAAGAATAAACATCGTTGGCATCATACCTAACGATAATACAAAACCAAGGAAAAGGGTTCTTCTTCGACCATGTATCATAGATATCATTAACACATAAAACGGATATGCTAAAGATACAAAGAAAACTTTTTGCGTTATAATAAAATAGAACATAGCAGCTATAACGATTGTGACAACAGGTATATAAAAATGTGCTCCACTCTTTATTTTAAGTTGTGTCACAATTCCATAACTAATCAATAGAATACCGCCAATTAACATCGTAACGGTTATGTACAAGGGCTGTTCCATTGAAATATTTGAGACTGTACCTAAGATAATTGAAATGATGACAACTATTAACATTAATTTGTTTTTTTGTTTTAAATCCTTTTGATAAAAATTATGAAGAGAATCCATGAACATATCAACTCCTACACCAAATTTTTGATAGATAGGATAATTATATCAATTTTTTATTAACACTTAACACTTTTCTAAAAATTATATCTTTTACAAATAATTATTTATACAACCTTTGTTCACACTTTATAAATTAACCCGTATTTACATAGATTTCGTGATATCTTTTCTCATATAAAATTAGGTCAATTACTTAAATTTAGTTGTTGCTGTCCAATATTAGTCTCAATAGCAATAAAGTTAACAATAAGAGACCTTCATCATCATATTAATTAAGTAATAGATATAAGTTAGTCCTATTTATAGAAAAAGTTTGAATTTTTATGATTCAATTGATACAATGAAAACATCTTGTAAAATGATAAGGAGGTGTAGAGATGTTACATTCTGTTATTAATCGCAATGGCTTTTTATCATATATTTATATTTGCCGTGCGATTTTTCATGGTGTTGTTTTCAACGGGATACGTATGCCCATTTTTAGAAACAACATCATATTGAACAGAATGTAAGGTCTCTTAACCCCAATAGTGTGTGTTCAGAAGGATGCGTAATCAGTTGGAGAGTGTAGCGTCGAAAAATCTGACTAATTTTCTTAGCATATCTGAACACCATCTAATATAAATTTCTCACAGAAATCTGATCGGCAACTATGGGGAGAGTCATGCTCTCCTTTTTTGTGCTTGAATTCTTATGCCAACTTGTATACGATTGATGATTTCTTGTTTAGTAAATTTATGTTTCATAAAGCCATGGGTAGCTGAATCTTACCTATGGCTTTTTTTGTGTTTTTATATGGCTCTTTTCGTAAACTTTGTTGCGTTTCTTAATTAGAAGATAAAGACGTCGGACATAAAAGTCATTGTTTAATAGAAGAAAGATGCCCCGAACGTCAGTAAAAACTTCAGCTAGTCTAACTTTGTTAAGGAGTGGTTAAAAATGATCGTATGTGCAGCGAATGATATTAGTAAAATGTATGGAGGAAATCAGATATTCGAAAATATTTCCTTTGAAATAAAAACTGGAGAGCGAATTGGAATTGTAGGGCAAAATGGCAGTGGAAAAACAACTATTTTTAAATTGTTGTCAGGTATAGAACAGCCTGATAGTGGAGAAATTCATCTGCAGAAAGGTTGTAAAGTTGGATACCTTGCACAAATTCCAAGTTTTGAAGCTAGTACAACAGTATTAGATGTTCTCCAACATGCTTTTTCACATGTGAAAAAGCTGGAACAAAAAATGAAAAAATTAGAAACAGATATGGCAAATGAGCAAAACCAACAGTCACTTGAGTTGTTATTAGAAGAGTATGGGACAGTCCAACAACAATTCTCTAACTTGGGTGGCTATGAAATTGAAGCTGAAATCATGAAGGTAGCTAATGGTTTAGGAATTGAAGCAATGCTTGAACAAAGGTTTAATGAACTTAGTGGTGGTGAAAAGACGAAAGTTGGACTTGGGTTAGTTATTCTACAACAGCCAAGTCTGTTATTACTTGATGAACCGACCAATCATTTAGACATAGACGCTGTAGAATGGCTTGAACAGTATTTAACTCAATATGAAGGCACAGTTTTCGTAATATCTCATGATCGATATTTTTTAGATCAAATTGTTACAAAGATTTATGATTTGGAAGCTGGCGAACTGTCTACGTACCACTGTAATTACTCTGCATTTATTAAAGAAAAGGAAGAAAGATTACTTGCTGAATTTGCAGCGTATGAGGAGCAACAGAAGAAAATCAAAAAGATGAGGGAAACGATTAAACGGTTGAAAGAATGGGCAAACCGTGCGAATCCACCAAACGAAGGATTGCATAAACGAGCAAAAAATATGGAGCGTGCAATTGAGAGGATGGAAAAACTAAAACGTCCGATTCTTGAAAGAAAGAAAATGGGACTTTCGTTTAATATGGAGGATAGAAGTGGAAAGGACGTCATCGTCATTGATCAAATATGCAAAAAGTTTGAAGGGAAAAAACTTTTTAACGATGCCTCAATGTATGTTAGATTTCAAGAAAGGGTGGCAATTGTAGGACATAATGGAAGCGGCAAAACAACATTATTAAAAATGATATTAGGTAATGAACAAGTAGACAAAGGGACTGTTAAAGTAGGAAATCAAGTTAAAATAGGTTATTTATCCCAACAGCTTAAGTATGACAACAAAGAAGAATCGATTCTTAAGCACTTTTGTAATGAAGTACCGATATCGCAAGCAGATGCTCGGCACATTTTAGCTAGATTTATGTTTTATGGCCAGGATGTTTTTCAAAAAGTCTCAAGCCTTAGTGGTGGTGAACGAATGAGGTTGCGCTTAGCACAACTTATGCACCAACAAATTAATGTGCTCATTTTAGATGAACCAACAAACCACCTTGATATTGACTCTCGTGAGGTACTTGAAGATGCAATTGAAGATTTTGCTGGGACGCTGATTTGTGTATCACACGATCGTTATTTGCTAAATAAATGCTTTAAGGTCACTTATTGGATTGAAGGCTATGGATTAACAAGATATGAAGGTAGTTACGATGAAGCAAAAGGAAAAAGAAAAGAACATAATCTAAATCCAGCTAAAACACAAAGTGAAAATCATTATGTCAAAAAAACAGTGGTATCCGTTAATAAACAAGAGATTGTAACAGTCCACCATGTAGAAATAAAAGTTGAAGCACTAGAAGCTGAAATTAATAAGATTGAGCAACTAATGGAACAAGAATTTGAACTAACAAATTTATTAGAATTACAGCAAAAGAAAGAATTATTAAGTACCGAAAGAGACGATCTGTATGAAATTTTAGATGAGATGCTATAACTGCAGCAAAAAAAGCTACGTACTCAACATTTAAGTACGTAGCTTTTGATCAAGTAAATAGTTATGAGGAAAGCTTTAGTAAGTTGTTATATTCCTGTGAAAGATTCATAAATAACTCATTGTTCCTGCAATCTAAAGCAGCATCAATTTTTTGTAACAGTAATTCTTTTTTTCTATCATAAATAGCAGCGTCTATTACCATTTGAATGTATACATCAATCATAGTAGCATCGTGTAGCAATTTTTGATCTTTGCCGTGGGATTTCATGATCTCAGTATACGACTTTTTTTCTCTCATTAAAAATCCCTCCTACGTCTTTTTTATATTATATGGATAATTAAGTGAAAAATCAACCAAAAATTTAAAATATTCGGAAAATAGATAAAATTACATGATTGTGAATAAAATTACAATAATGGAACATGTTATTTGTATAGAACATAGAATGGAGGAATAATTAGTGGATAAACAAAACAAAGTAAAGTCGACGATGGAAGATGAGACGGAATTACCTTTGGGAACGACACTTAATCCCTCGGTTATGCTGACTACAAATTTTGATTCAAATAATCCATTTAAATCAGAAATTCAGTTTTCTGGTGATTCAACAAACGAGCATGTCATACAGCAAGAAGCTAATGAATATATTGCTCAAAAAGAAATAGGACAATCAAAAAATAATTCGTAAAATTATATAAGTGATTTTCTATGGTAGAAATCACTTATATTATGAATATTTTGTGAATTCAAATAAATGTACAAATTTGTGTGCTATTATATAAAGGAAATATTTAGGTTTAAATTAATAGTTAGGAGTTGATGAAATGAATGCTGGGTCACATGGTATCTTGCAAGGTTATGAGGTAAACAGGCACACGATGTCTATCTTGCCACATATTTATGGAGGAAGGCCAGTTTCAAAAGTTATAGAAGAAACTGAGGAGTTTATTGTATTAATGAAGCCGCTTCAAATTATTGAAAGAAGTTGTATTTATTACGGTACAAGCTTCAAAGGAAGGCGTGAGGGTACATATAAGATTATTGGAATATCTTATAAAGCTCCCATCGCTATTGAGCCATCTAACATGATTTACCTCTTCCCAACACTCTCACCTAAAAAATCGTTATGTGCTTGGATTTCACACCCTCACGTTCAGGATCATAAGCCAGTCGCCGGAAATAAAACTGATGTAATCTTTGTAAATAAAACAAATATTGAATTGCCTATTTCTCATAGATCATTTAAAAATCAATTACATCGTACCGCTCAGTTGCAAACAAAATTAACACACCGCATTGATAACAATAATCGTAAAATGGCATTTTTGCTAACTCCAGAGAAAAAGAATGGGCAAGAATTTAGTCATAGTTACATAATGGAAGATAAAAGTAAACATGACTAGATGAAAGGCTCTTTGCGTAAACTTCGTTGTAATTGTTCCTAAAGTAGTGAAAATGTTATTTAAGGAAAATCGTTGTTTTATAGAAGAAAAGATGCCATGAAATCTAATGGTATACGTGTTTATTTTTTGAACGAAAAGCAACAATCTATATGAAAATAGTCTTTTGTAAACTTTGTGGCAATGTTAACGAAATTTGGTAGCTAGGTAGTGATCTAGCCGTTGCAGTTAATTATTGGTGAATGCTAAAGACACTAATTGAATACGTGTTTATATTTTAGTATGAACAACGATAATTAATTCGTAAACATTTAAATTAAAAGGAGTAACGACAACAATCTCGAATCATATATACAACAGTAATACAAAGTTGTATATATGATTTTTTATTTCCTCTAGATAGCGACATACATGATATCAGTAGTAACACATTTAATTACATCCAACTATGTGCGTATTAACATAGGATACATATTTCTGAGCAATATCACGTTTATATGTTAATTTGCGGTGACCTTGTTGACTATAAGCTAATCGACAATGGGTAAAGTCTTGCATTCATACTATGTCATTTATTGAATTTGATAATGTTCCTTCATACGTATCAATCGGCTTGTCCGAATTAATTTTGTTATCTTGCAAGTATACAATCATTAGGTCCTGTACTTTATTTCTTATACGTGGATTAAAGTAATTGTGTCGCTCTTCATACCCTTTATAAATAAATAGAAAATCTGTGAAAGCTTCATCTCGGTTTACTTCACATACTTTTAAATCATTTTTGTACATTTCTTTCTTTTGTGTCGTAAATCTATTTGAATTTGTTTCATTGATTGCTCAATAATAGTTACGTATGGCTTTTTTAGTTTGAAATTACTTTGTTGAATGGTTGCTAAGTCTTTGTTTAAAACAATTAGTAACATAGGCAAATAAATGGCCAACTCCATCATTGCTCGTTCTTCATTTGGAATTCTCGTCATACTAGTTCTCCTTTCAGAAAGCTTGTTCAAGTATGAATATAACGAGTGTAGAGTTAATGCTTCCTCGTGATTTTCTTAAAAAATTGCGTAAACTTTACTGTTAAATAAGCAAGCTAACGAAGTTTAGCACATGGCTATGAATAAGAAGTAAAGTGGATTTGAAAAACTATAATGAATGTGAAAACAGCTTTATTACAGTAATAAAGAACATATGTTTGGTTTATATCTTAATATAATTTATGAAAAAAAACAAGTATCTAAAATTGTGAAAAGGGTATAATTCACAATAGTTGTAGAAATGACGTTTGTTTGATATTATATTTCCCAAAAATAACATTATACGTGTACAATATATGAAATAGTGGGTAAAAAATATGTATCTGACGATGAGGAGTAATAGACATGGACCTAGACACGTTAAGAGAACTTATAACGTTAGAAAATATATTATCTGTACTAGAAGAATATCGCTCATTAGGACCACTGCCTGGAATTTTCCTTCCATTAATTGAAGCATTTTTGCCGTTTTTTCCTTTATTTGTATTTGTGATGGCAAATGCGGCTGCGTTTGGACTTTGGCTCGGTTTTATCTTTTCTTGGATTGGTGCATGTGCGGGTTCAATAGCGGTGTTTTTTCTAGTCCGAAAATTTGGCCAACAGCGCTTCTTTTCTTTTGTTAGCCGTCATCCTAAAGTGAAAAGCTTAATGAATTGGGTTGATAGACACGGGTTCGGTCCATTGTTTTTACTCCTATGCTTCCCATTTACCCCATCAGCAGCTGTTAACATTGTTGCTGGCTTGTCAAACGTACGTGTACCTCAATTTATTCTTGCCGTATTGTGTGGGAAAATGGTGATGATCTTTACAATGAGCTGGGTTGGGTATGATATTGCAGCCTTAGTTCAGCAGCCCGTTCGATCAATTATCGTTGTTATTATCATTTTCATATTATGGGTCGTAGGGAAAAGACTAGAAGCAAGGTTTAATATTAAGCAAACCGCAAATTGATTATTGTTCCATGATACTGATACTGATAAAATAAAATTAAATAATAGTTATGAAGGAGTTAATAGACAATGCCTCAACAAGAAAAAAATATTAAAAAAGAAGGAATTGAATGGCTTAAGTCTATAGGTATTGGAATTATTATTTTTGCATTTTTTAGAACATTCTTCTTTACGAATTATGTAGTTGAAGGTGAATCGATGATGCCTACCCTTCAGGATGGTAATATGTTAATGGTAAATAAAATAGGTTATCGTTTAGGAGATCTAGAGCATTTTGATGTCGTTGTCTTTCATTCAGATAGTGAAGATGACTATGTGAAACGTGTGATCGGTTTACCAGGTGACAAAATTGAATACAAGCAAGACGTTTTATATATTAATGATAAACCTGTTCAAGAGCCATACCTTCTCCCATTTAAAGAAAGACTCGTTGAAGGTAAACTTACAGGAGATTTTACACTACAAGAAATTACTGGTGAAGCTATTGTTCCAGAAGACTCAGTATTTGTTATAGGGGATAACCGACGCAAAAGTTGGGATGGGAGGCATTTTGGGTTTATTAAACGAGATCAAGTTGTTGGAAAGGTCAATTTACGTTACTGGCCAATGGATGAATTTGATATAACTTTTTAGCCTACTATCTTTTCGCCAGGCTCTTTTCGTACACTTTATTTGCATAGTTCCACAACTAGAAGGCAAAGATGCCGTTTTACTCAACAGTCATCGTTTTATATAAGAAAAGATGCCACGAAATCTAATTGTATTCGTGTTTATTTATTAGTACGAAAAACAACTCTATGTGAAAACAGCCTTTCGCAAACCTTATTGCTAAATACACTAGGTAATGATGGTCTCTGTTTTTCTGAAATGATACACCATTTTAATTCACTGTAATAAAATGACAGAATATTAAAATACATTAAAAGTAAATAAATACTACATAAATGCGAACGTTGATAAGGATTTGGACTTATTAACGTTTTTTGTTATGGTTCTTTTCATAACGCTCAGCTAACCATTTGTTGTTGAAAATACAAAACACTTTGTTCTTGTGAAGGTGCTTAGAGAAAAAAGTTGGTGAACTATTAATTACTAAACCAAGCACAAAAACATCGTTTACCTGGTGCTCTTACTGCTTCTTCCTCAACATGTACTGTTCTCAGATTTCAAAGGGTGGATGTAATGTTTTAATGGAAGAGTATAAAGACAATAGCCATTACAAAATGAGTGTTTATGTCAACGGAAACCTCGTTGCTATTGTTAAAAAAAAATGACAGCAAAAACTGATTATTCTCCAGTTAACATCATTGTTAATTAAGAAAAGATGAAACGAACGCTTAGTTTATACTTACTACCTTAGTACGACAAGCAAAATTAATCTGAAAAACAGTCAGAAAAAGAAAACTATTTTGGTGTTAATGTGCTCTAATATTATAGAGAGGTTTATGGGGAGGAGACACTTTGGATTTTGAACAACTAGTAAAACGTGCACAAAAGTATGATGATGAAGCATTTTATGAATTAATTTCTTTGCATAAAATGAGCTTGTATAAAATAGCATACTCGTATTTTAGAAATGAACACGATGCAACAGAAGCAGTGCAAGAAGTGACCTTTCGGGCATATAAGGAGATCAAAAAGGTGAGGCAGCCACAATTCTTTACTACTTGGATTACTCGCATTATGATTAACTATTGTTCGAGAGAGTATAGTCGAAAGAAAAAAACATCTTTGCAGGAAGTAGATAAAGGTGTAGAGGATAGTGAGTCAGCAACGTTAACGAAAATTGATCTTGAACAGCATATTGCATTATTAGACCCTCAACTACAAGTAGTTGTTAAGTTAAAATACTTTCATGACCTAACGATAGGTCAAATAGCTGACATTCTTAAATGTCCTGAAGGAACCGTAAAAACAAGGTTGTATAAATCTCTAAAACTTTTAAAAGTTAGCTTAGCAAAGGAGTGGTTATCATGAATAAAGACTTTGATAAAGAAGAAGCTGCTCTTTATGACATAAAAGATAAATATGATCATTTGTCGATACCAGAAGGCCTTGATCAATCAATAAGGAATGGGATGAATAAAGCGACAAAGAGTCGAAGAATAAATCGTAGAATTAGGCTGACTTTCATTAGTGCTTGTATCTTAATATTATCCTTCGTTACAACAGTGCGGGTATCACCTGCCTTTGCTAATTATATGAGTACGATTCCTGGCTTAGCAAAAATTATTGAACTCATTCAATTTGACCAAAGTTTACAAGTAGCGGTAGAAAATGAATTTATTCAACATATTGGTGCTAGTGAAGAACAAAATGGTGTTACGTTCACAATCGATTCTGTTATTGTTGATGAGAGTAAGATGGTCATGTTTTATACACTGGAAAATGTAAATGACTATAATTATTTGCATCCTTTACCAGATTTATTAACAAGTGAAGGTAAAGATTATCTTACTAGTAGTTCCTCTAGCAACCTGACAAATAAACAGAACGAAAATTCAATAAGCGGACGATTTGAGTTTAATTTTCACGAAGCTGTACCTACAGAAGGTTTTATTCTCCAACTAATCGTTGAAGCGGGGGATGACTTATCTAATATGAGTGAACTTCCACATGAATATAGTATTCCTTTTCAAGTGAATACAGAGCTATTCGAAAATATGAAGGATATATACGAAATAAATAAAACAGTAGAAGTCGAAGGGCAGAAAATCACATTTGAGACACTCGAGGTATATCCAATTCAACTAAAACTGCAAGTGACATATGATAAAAACAACACGATGAAAATCTTCGAACTTGAAGATTTACGAATTGTTGATGAAAATGGTGATGAGGTTACTTCAATTTCGCATGGAGTAACAGGCTCGAATATTACCGAATATGGGGAGAGTTTTCATCTGGAAAGTAATTATTTCAACAAACCGAAAGAGCTATACATCGAATTTACAGCTATAAGAGCGTTGGATAAAAACTTATTAGACCTTCAGGTGGATGTAAAAAACAGAAAAATAGTAAAAGCACCTGATGACCGTATCTATATAGAACCCTCCTACAATAATAAGAAGGAACAACTAGTTATTTCATTTGATAAAGATGACCTCTATAGTGGTGAATTACGTGTCGATTGGGAATTTGTTGATGGATATGGAAAAAAACACAAGTCCCTATCGAACGGCTACAGTATGCGTGAAGATAAAGAAAGCTTGGTGCTCGAAATCCCTAATGAAAACTATAACAACCCATTAGTGTTTACAATTAGTGATTATCCAACTAGAAAATATACAAAAGATATCCGTATAAAGGTAAAATAGTGAACTTAGCGTTTCCTCAAAAGTATTATGTGTTCCAAAGAACTTTTTTACTAGCTAATAATATGTTTTATTCATGTATTTTGGTCAATACTTTTTACTATCTATTATTATCAATTACAGTTATACTGATGTACTAATAGAGTATATATAACGGCAGTCATATATTATGGGGGAATTAAGATGGAACCAAAAATATATATTATTCATGAAAACGATGAATGGACAGAACCTTTACACAAAGAACTCGATAAATTAGGACTATCTTACGAAGATTGGTTTCTGAATGAGGGGTTACTTAACCTTAACGAGGAACCGCCGATTGGGATTTTCTATAACCGAATGAGTGCATCTTCTCATACGAGAGGGAACCGTTTTGCACCTGAATATACAGCAGCGGTATTATCTTGGTTAGAAAAGCATGGACGAAAAGTATTTAATACAAGTCGGGCACTTCAGCTTGAAGTTAGTAAAGTTGCCCAATATACGGCGTTGCAAGCATTTGACATCGTCACTCCACATACGATTGCTGCAGTTGGTAAGGAACATATTTTACAAGCTGGAAGTACGTTTGCAAAGCCATTTATTACAAAGCACAATCGTGCTGGCAAAGGGTTAGGCGTTCAGCTCTTTGACAATGATTCCGCACTAGAGCAATACGTTAATAGCGATGAGTTTGATGAATCGATTGATGGCATCACACTTTTACAGGAATATATACAGGCTCCAGAACCGTATATTACTCGTTGTGAATTCGTTGGAGGAAAATTTCTTTATGCTGTTCGGGTTGATACGTCTGAAGGCTTTGAGCTATGCCCAGCAGACGCGTGTCAAATAGGAGATGCCTTCTGCCCGACAACAGCCGAGCCTACACCAAAGTTTAAAATTCAAGAAAATTTTAACGATCCGATCATTCAAAAATATGAACAATTTCTCGCTAACAATGACATTCATTTTGCAGGAATCGAATTTATTAAAGATGCCAAAGGAAATATATACACTTACGATGTAAATACTAATACAAACTATAATGCTGATGCAGAAGCAGTGGCAAATGTTTCAGGGATGGGTGCGATTGCTAAGTATCTCGGTAAAGAGCTAGCTATGTTATTGAACAACTAAACCTTTTATCTAATTGCACGATAAAGAACCTTTCAATTCGGGAGGGTTCTTTTTTTGTTCCTTATGATGAGTCTTTAAGTGTAGCCCATAGATTCAATGTGCCTTAAACTGAATGCGTAATTATTTCTTAGCAAATAAAACTAGAAAGCTTTTTAACTGGCTCGTACAGATGGTAATATGTTTAAGATTTTCGATAACTGTTTTATAATGAGAGGAAGGATTAGCTACGGTTTACACGATAGATGTTTATAATTTATTAGATAGACTCTTTTTGTAAACATTGATTTTTGTTAAAGGATCTTTTTATAAACTTTACTATTTTCACTAAAAAGGTACAGTATGATGTGTTGTATGAGGGCTAGTAGATTTTAAAAGTAGAAAAGATGCCTGAATTTTAGTGTGAAATGCAACAACTAATACGAAAACAGCCATATGAGAATATAATACTGAGGAAAGGAGCTCACCTTCATGTTAGAAAAGGCCACCCATGTATTAAAACAATATTTTGGTTATACAGCGTTTCGGCAAGGACAAGATGGGATCATAGAAAATGTATTAAACGCGAATGATACGCTTGCTATTATGCCTACAGGTGGAGGAAAATCAATTTGTTATCAAGTGCCAGCGATGATGTTCGATGGTGTGACAATTGTTATTTCACCGTTAATCTCCTTAATGAAGGATCAAGTTGATGCTTTAATTAATATTGGGATACCAGCAACATATATAAATAGTACGTTAACAAGACAAGAATTAAATGACAGAATAGCGGAAGCAAAAGAAGGGGCTTACAAACTCATTTATATAGCTCCTGAGAGATTAGAATCGTCTGATTTCCAACAATTATTACAAAGGTTACATATTTCACTAGTAGCAATTGACGAAGCGCATTGTATTTCACAATGGGGGCATGATTTTCGTCCAAGCTATCGGCATATTTCTACGTTTCTTCAAGCTTTAGATAAGCTACCAGTCGTCATCGCATTAACAGCGACGGCAACGACAGAAGTAAAAGATGATATATGTGATTTACTACATATTGATTCTTCACATACATTTGTTACTGGTTTTGCTAGAGAAAATCTTTCTTTTACAGTCGTCAAAGGTGAAAATAAACGTGATTACATAACGAAATATATTAGCGCAAATAAAGCATCTTCAGGAATTATTTATGCTGGTACGAGAAAAGAGGTTGATCAGCTTTATGCCTACTTTGAACGCAGCGGTGCTTCAATAGGAAAGTATCATGCTGGGATGTCAGAGCAAGAACGAAAGGACATGCAAGAGAAATTTATCTACGATGATATTAGTATCATGGTTGCTACAAATGCCTTTGGTATGGGAATAAATAAATCCAATGTACGTTATGTGCTACATTACAATTTACCGAAGAATATGGAAGCATATTACCAAGAAGCTGGTCGTGCTGGTCGTGATGGTGAGGAAAGCGATTGTGTTGTATTATTTTCTCCTCAGGACATACAGCTGCAAAAGTTTTTAATAGAGCAAACGTTGTTAAATCCTGAACGGAAAGCTAATGAATATCAAAAGCTGCAACAAATGATCGATTATTGCCATACTGAGCGTTGTTTACAACTATACATACTCGAATATTTTGGAGAAACAGATGGTCAAACATGTGGAAAATGCGGGAATTGTACTGATGCTAGAGAAACGATTGATATTACAACAGAAGCACAAATGGTCTTTTCTTGTATTAAACGCATGAATGAGCGGTTTGGTAAAACGATCGTAGCCCAAGTTTTAAAAGGCTCTAGAAACAAACGTGTTATTGAACAACAATTTCATACGCTACCGACATATGGTCTTCTGAGTAAATATTCCGAAAAAGAAATTGTTGAGATGATTGATTACTTCGTAGCTGAACAATATTTGGTTGCCACAGAAGGTCAATATCCAGTATTAATGATCGGGAATAAAGCGTATCAAGTATTAAAAGGAAATGAAAAAGTATATAAAAAACAAAAACAGAAAGCAAAACGTTTAACAACACACAATGAGCTGTTTGAGCGTCTGCGTGCACTTCGGAAGGATATTTCAACTGAAGAGCGTGTTCCACCTTATGTCGTTTTCGCTGATAGTGCATTAAGGGAAATGAGTGAGCAAGCACCTCTAAATGAACAAGCTATGCTAAGCATAAAAGGAGTAGGCAAGGTTAAGTTTGAAAGATATGGAACCCAATTTTTGCAAGAAATTAAAACATATGCAGCTGAACATGATATTAAAGCAACAGAGGATATTCCGACAGAGGTACAGTCGAAATCTAATGATCATGTTTCAGACATAGAAAATGAAAACCCCAGTCATATATTATCCTATCAATTATTCATTGCAGGAGAAGCTATTGAAGATATCGCAAAAAAGCGATCAATGTCACAAATAACGATTCAAAATCATATCATTCGAAGTGCAACGGAAGGGAATGAAATTGAGTGGGAGCGGATCATTAACCCTACACATGAAGATCAAATTATAACGAAAATAGAAGAGTTGGGTGCAGAGAAGTTAAAACCATTAAAAGAGTCACTACCTGAAGAGGTAGACTATTTTGCAATTAAAGCTGTGATTTGTAAAATGCACTTAGCAAAATGATCTTGCCTAACGAATTCAACATATATGTTTAATAGAGAGGCTGGGACAAAAGTATTTTAACTAAATAGAAACCGAACAATGGTTGTAGTTGTAGTTACGCCGCTCCTGAAATATACTCTGCTTTCCGCGGGAAGCTGGCAAGCCTCCTCGTGCTAGGCACTGCGGGGTCTAGCCGTTGCTTTTCATCCCGCAGGAGTCTACGTATATTTCATCCGCTAAGTTATTACTTTGTTCGGAATTTTAGTTAAACACTTAAGTTATGTCCCAGCCTCTTTATTACTATATTTCATCTGAAACTTATACATTTGAAACTCGTAAATATAAATTGTTATGAGAAAATGGTCATGTGAGAGGAGAAAGTATGAAAAACTATCTTGTTTTTATAGGAAGCTTCATCATTTTATTTTTGCTGCTGCAATTATTATCAGGAGCATTTTTAACTACTACGTTTATACTAGATTATTCACAAGCTACATATAACACTGAAAATATATCTGAAGTAGTTGAATTTGGTAATAGTTCAAGTATTTTATTTTACATTATTGTTATTCTTTCAGCTACCATGGCATATTTTGTACCAAAAGTAATGACTAAATTCAAAAGGTGAATATTATATTAGACTCCAATCTCTATAGGTGTTCATGTTTACTTGAATGAGTTCACTATCATTCTTTATCCAAGTCACTGTCAAAATATGAGTTTTTCTCCTCCGATATATTCAAGTATTTTTTAATTTCTGATAAATCTCTCAGAATGGTTTCAGTATTTTTCCAGGCTGCGATTGAAGCAACAACAGCGATGATGATTAAAGCTGTGATAAGTATAAGCAAAAGGTTCACCTCTAATCGTTACTATTTTGTAAATATTTTATCACGCCACTAACAAAATTTGTTAATGTTAGTTAAAATGTAAATAACTTTATAAGCTTAAGGAAGGCACCTATGTGAGTCGGAAGGAATTAAACGATTATAATAGTCTTAAAAGAGAAAAGACGCATTTTAGTACGGAAACCACATTAATAAAATAGGGAGAAAAAACATGAGAATTGTAGTTTTAGGGGCAACTGGCTATTTAGGTTCAGAAATATTTGTACAATTGAAGAAAAACTACATTGCTTCAGCTTTATATGGCACTTCAACTACGAAGAGAGAGAACTTCATTCAATTAGATGTAATTGATAAGGAAAATATAGAGAGTGTGGTTAGTCATACTCAGCCAAATGTAGTTATTTGGCCTTTAATGAGTAGGAATGATGAAAGAAAGCTAATACATACAGGGCTTAATAATGTTTTGTCATATATGAATAGAGATACCCTATTCATATATTTATCTACTGATGGGCTGTTCTCTAATGGTAGTGGTAATTATACAGAGGAAGATCAAGCTTCTTATTTAGATGTGAGAAATCCAATGTCACATTATACGAATGCAAAAATCGATGGTGAACAAATAATTAGGCGAATACACAATAACCACCTCATTTTACGCTCTGGTCCAATCTATGGAAAAAATACTCAAGGCCAATTGGATCATAGAGTAGCATATGTATTAAACGAAATAAGTAATGGCAACAAAATAGAGAGGGCAACAAACATTTTTAAAACATTTGTACATGTTAAGGATTTAGCTATAGCGATTACAAAGCTAATGATGATGGAGCATCGTGGAACCCTTCATGTAGGACCAGAACATAAAGAAAGCTACTATTCTTTTTTTCAAACACTGATAAATCAACAAGACGATCTGATTATTCCTTACGAGATCTCGGAAGAAGAAGCAGAGGAAAGAGCCATCTCTCATTCCTTAAATACAACAATATGTAATTCGTTGCTACCACATGTATTTAGAAAAGTTGATAGCGAGTGGTTGAATGAGTGAGAAGCAAAGGGATGACCTTTATAATAAGGAACGGAAAAATCACCCAACTGGAATGTTAAATGATGGAATCAATCGTAGTCAAGCTGGGTCTCCTTCAGAATTGGTGAGAGGTGGTTGTTTTCAAATTGTTATAACGATTATCATTGTCATCATTAGCTTACTAACGTTTAATCAATGCTCAACGTAATGAAATTAAAACTTATTATGGAGAGGAGTGTGAAATATGATTAGACACTTGAAGGAGACAGATTATCAAACAATTATATCTGTAGTGAACGATTGGTGGAATGGTCGAAAAATGGATCATATGTTGCCAATGCTATTCTTTACTCACTTCCAAAATACTAGTTTTGTTATTGAAGAGCAGGATGAGATTGTTGGATTTATAATTGGATTTGTTTCTCAGTCTCAACAAAATGAAGCGTACATACACTTTGTAGGTGTACATCCTCAATATAGAGAACTGGGAATTGCTAAAAAACTATATGAACAGTTTTTTACTACTGTAAAACAACATGGGTGTCAAATCGTAAAGTGCATTACATCACCAGTGAATACAAATTCAATAGCATTCCATCAGAAAATGGGTTTTCAAATTGAAGAAACAGATACTTTGATGGAAGGAATTTATGTGAAACGTAATTATGACGGTCAAGGTAATAACAGAGTATTGTTTTATAAGAGTCTGTACTAGGATAGCTATGCTATAAGTGAAATAAAAAGAGTCTAATTGTAGAATAGTATTAAATCTTCTCAACACTATCTACTTTAAATAGTGTTAAAAGGTAGAGGGTTAGACTTTGGTCTAACTCTCTACCTATCTTCCTATGCAACGTTATCTGAATGTAACAATCCTTCTCGTATACCATACTTATATATCATATATTTATTCAAACCTCTGGCTGAAGAATAGGAAAGCTTTGCATATTTGATAGCTCCTTCATCATTTCCATGTTTCCTTTCAATTTCTGCGAAGAGTGCATATTTCATCCATTCAATTTTAATCTCATTAGCAAGTTCATTTGCTAAATCTACATGATTATCCACAACAGAAATCAGGCCTTTATAGTATTTTCGATAGTTTAATGGTTTAATATGATCAACATATTTTTTAGCAGCTATTATATCTTTATTGTACAGAGCAAATATGACCTGAATTAGTGCATAGATATGAGGCCTCTGATATTTTTTTAGAACACGCTCGGTCGCTTCTTCGATTTCATCATCAATTTGATTTGCATAAACATAATAAAAGTTAAATAGAGCATTTCTTTTTTTATTCAGAATGCTCTTTTCTATTGTCAGTACATTGTTTGAAAAATAGAGGGGATATAAATTTGCTAAAATAGCTAATATTAAAATAATGAACATTGCTAAATACAAGTAAATATTTGGTAATTCTAGCTGAATGAGAGTAATTAGCACTACTAATGTTAATAAAAAAGTATAAATTGGTTTCATTTCTCTGATGCAATCCTTCCTATGTCTGATTTTTACTAAAAGGTTATTTGCCCCAATAAAGCGTAGCATTAACAATCATATAATATTTTTGTCAATTTTTATAGATATCTCCATTCATTTCTGTTAACTTTTGTTTGATTCAAAAGATGACTGTTGAGTAAAAAGGAATATTTTTCTTCTATTTGAGGAACAATTGCAACAAGGTTATCCGAAAAGAGCCTTTGCTAAGACTGCATTCGCATAGGATGTTGTTTTTCGTATTAATAAATAAACACGAATATAACTAGATGTCGTGGCATCTTTTCTTCTATAAAACGATGATTGTTGTAAACCGACATACTTATCTTCTAGTTGAGGAACAATTGCAACAAGGTTATCCGAAAAGAGCCTTTGCTAAGACTGCTTTCACAAAGGATGTTGTTTTTCGTATTAATAAATAAACACGAAAACAACTAGATGTCGTGGTATCTTTTCTTTTATTAAACGATGATTGTTGAGTAAACCGATATACTTATCTTCTAGTTGAGGGACAATTGTAACAGGTTATACGAAAAGAGCCTTTCCTAATGGCAGTTATTCTCTAGATAATCCATCTGTTCATTCGTTTTTTAAAATTACATAAGGATTAAAAGTTCGGTTAAAGTCTATCGTGTTGATAGGCTTTTTTGATTGTTTAGACTGATAGTTGATTATTCTGATGCTCATGTTTACTTGAAAGGGTTCACTAGTGCCATATGAAACACTATCAAACATAATTAACGTCTTTATTATTTAACTATAATAATAGTGATGTTAATCGATTTAATATAAATATATTGATTCTAATGTTCGAAAACTGTCGATAAATGACGAAGTATATATGTTTTTAGCGATAGATGTTTCATTATCCTCCATTTTGAGATTTTCCACGTAGATAAGTAATATCGTAGCATCTATATTAGTAAACCATTCATTTGTTTAACAGATCCAGATAAAAATGAGAGCTGTACTTGTTCAAACGTGTAAGCGTAAGAAATTTTATTGGACAGTTGAAAGAGATCAACATAGTCGGATAATACCTGAATGTGTATTTATAAGACAATACCAACGTAATTTTTTGTGTTTTTAAACTATTTATTTTGAAGGAGGTGCATTTCGAATGTGAAGTGTTGTACGTTACTCTGGAAGTGGTTTGGGATGAAGTAATCATTCATATCAAAAGACCAAATGAGAAAGGAGCATTTTTAATGGGGAACAATAAATCAACAAAACGTTTTTTCTCAATTATTACAACGCTAGCTCTAACGACTCAAATCGTATCATTTTCTCATCCAGTAACTTATGCAAAAAACATTGAGTCCCAATCCGAGCGCTCTGTTCAAGAAAAAATAAATGATGATAACATTATTATGAATGGTATGGAGGGAACATATTATTCTGACGCAGAGTTTTCTAATCATTTATTAATACGTTTGGAAGATTCAAATGCAAAATTTGATATTAATAGACTTAATATACCAAAGCCACTCCAAAGTAAGATGCGAAACATTCACTCGATAAAATGGGAAGGTATAATTGAACCTAATTATTCTGAGGATTATACTTTTACTACATCTGATAATGATCATATTAAACTATGGATTGATGATGAATTAATTATTAATGGACAAAATTTTGAACCCCAGGCAATTAGCTTAGAGTCAGATCAACAATATAACATTACAATAGGTTATAGCAACCCAGATGCAGCACTATCTGAACTTGAAATTAAGTGGTTCAGTAATAATCAAGAAGAAGAGATCATTCCGAAAGAACAAATATTTCCACCAATTCAAAGTGAAGAAGGAAATGATTCGTTAGACCCTATTGATTTGATAGTTGATGAGCCAATCATACAAGAAGAGCCAGGAGACGAATCAGTTGATCCAGTCGAAGAACCAGGAGACGAATCAGTTGATCCAGTCCAAGAGCCAGGAGGTGAATCAACTGATCCAGGAGAAGAGCCAGGAGACGAAACAGTTGATCCAGTCGAAGAGCCAGGAGGTGAATCAACTGATCCAGGAGAAGAATCAGTAAATAATCAAACCAACTCATTAGAAAGAACAGTAAATAAGTTTCGTGATTGGTTATTATCATCTTATCAAAAACTAACAGAGCTCGTAGCTTATCAGCCATCAGTTGCAAGTGCGGAGACGATAGAAAACGATACTGATAACGATGGAGTTACTGACTTGTGGGAAATTAATGGTTATACTCATATTCCTGGCTTTGGATTAGTTGAATGGGATGATGCCTATTATGAGATGGGTGTATTAAAATACACAACGTCCCCATATGACTGGAGTACGGATCAAGATCCATACAGTGATAAGGAAGAAGTAACTGGTCAAATTGATGCGGCTATCCTAGCTCCTGCAACTCATCCTTTAGTTCCAGCATTTCCAAATATAAAAGCAGATCTTGAACATATTCAAATAACACCTAGAGAAACTATTACACTGTCTGACGGAACGTCAAGGTCAACAGGATGGCAAACCCAAACAGATACGACTGAGAGTAAAAAAATCAGTACTGGAGCTAAATTTGGTACTGAAGTGACCCAAGAATTTGAAATATCTGCATCACTTACCGATCTTGGGGTAAAGCAATCAACGTCTCTTAAACTGTATACCGAATTAAATACGAATATCGAGACCACTGATGTAACTTCAAATTCGAGTGGTAGAAATGGCACGAATACAGCAAATTGGAGCCAAGCGACTACGAGTGAAAAAGATAAAGCTGCAACAAGTATTTGGAATGTAAAATATAGAAATGTAGGTACTGCGCCAGCATATGACATCGTTCCTAGTCTATCTTTAACAGTTGGTAATTTAGATATTCTGTCATTAAAAACAGCTGATGCGAGTACGATTGGAACGATTGCCCCTAATAGGACATACCCTAGCAGTGGATCTATTGCTTTACAGTACCAAGAAGTTGGGTCGGTAGATAACACACCTATTTATCTTACGATAGATCAACTTAAAATGATTGAAATGGGATTGCCTATTTCTCTATCTACAGACCAAATTGAGGCAAAAGTGAAACGTATAGAAAATGGATTGCCATCTACAGAGTACAAATGGAGCCTATATGAAGGAGCTATTGATGCTGTTTCAGCTAATATTACTTTTATTAGTAGTACGACTGGAGAGCATAACTATAAAGTATATGCTAATGACCCAAATAACTCAAATTCTCAATTTAAACCTGATACGTCGTTAGAGGAAGCACTTGTGTTAGTTCTTGACGCAGAAATTGTGAATGGAAAATTGAGAATTTTTGGTGAAGAAGTTGATGATTCATGGCGTGTTTATTTTTCATCTGATTCATCTGCTGATTACGATGCATTCCAACAAGGTGAAAGCATTTTTGATACTAAGTTACGACCTGGTATGAATATTGTTATTGAAAAACCTGATCCGAACGGTACACCGTATGTACAATATGCACTTTATGCTGACGAAGGAAAGCAGGTAGTTGCAAATATTCTTGAAAACGGATCATCAATTGAGAGTGTCAAAGCGACAGTTAAAACGATTAATAATGGCGTACAGGAAATCACATTAACAGATGAGGATGAAAACGGTGACTTTGATGGTATTTGGGAATCTGATAGTTCAGCAGGATTAATAGATTTAACACATGCAGATGCAAAAATAACGGTTACTGCAGCAAATGGAAATGAAACAGAATCGTATATTCTAAGACCGTATGACTTATCATTTTATGGCTTAGGGTATGTCCCATTACAAGAACCCCATGATGTTTCAAATATTAATACTTTATCGTCACAATATCCGACTGCTGAAGCATTCGTCCTTGAAGTGAAAGATACACAAACGACTTCAAATAAACATAATGTACAAATTGGTGCTCAAGAAACTTATTTAGGTGTCAACGATGACCCAATTGAATATAGAGGAGCAGCTACAACATACCAATTATACGAGGACGCGAATTATGAAGGGGAACGTATTTACGACCTTACTAGCTCAATGTCAGATTTGCGTAGTGGCTTTCATTATATGAGTAATGATAGTGGAAGTAATAAGGTTAGTGGTGTTAAGTTAAGACAGGATGAATCTGGATCAGGGCTTGTTCTTTATAACTACTATGGATATGAAAATGGCAATGTAGATAATGTTTTACCAGTAGTAAATGGCTATAAAGATCTTGCCAGCACGAATATGGATAATAAAGCATCGGCAGTTCGCATTGTCGGACAGTCAGGAAAGCCATTTGTTCGACTATATGATCAGCAGGATTTTTCTAACGGTGGAAATGATTATGCTGGTGATTTTATAGATATTTACGGAAAAAAAGATATTTCTGGTTACTTTAATGATAAAGCTTCTTCTTTTAAAGTTTTTGCAGGTGAAGATACGAGTTATCAACTTGATTCGTACTTTTACAATGCTGATGATTTTTCTGAATCTGGTGGCTGGTATCACTCGTGGGATACGATTGGACGAGGAAAAAATCTTACAAAGTATGATACTAATAATAATGTCTCTTCCATCAAACTCGGATGTGAGCAGAATTGTCCAACAGTTAAATTTTACAATGACAAAAACTATAATGATTTACACGGTAATAACACATTGACACCAATATTTGACTTACGTCCTTTTGGTATGGGGTCTGATTTATCTTCAATAAAATTTGAAAATAATGAGGATAAGCTTGCGAAAGTGATCATCTATAAGGAAACTGATTTTGAAGGCTCGTACGCAATTATTGATGAGTCGATTCCTGATTTAAGTAGTTTTCAAGATATTATATACAAAGGTAGAAGTGCAACTGGTACTCGTGGATTTAATAATACGATTGACTCTGCTCGCTTCTACTATGGACCGGTGTATCGTTTTTATGAAGGAACGAACTATACAGGTGATTATGCTGACTATGTCATAGGTGAGGATGATGTTGGTAATAATTGGTCTAATCAATTTAGTTCTGTCAAAGTATTAAATCCACTACCTGAAATAGGATTAATCGCTTATGATAATACGAACTATGCTGGCGAGTTTCTCCCTGTTACGAATGATATCCCTGATTTAAGTACAGTTGATTTTAATGACAAAATTTCTTCGATTAAATTAATTACGCGTATTCCAGATAAAAGGCCAACTCACAATACTACGGTTGTTGTACCTGCATCCGATTTGACATTAAGCACGACAAATGATTATTTTGGAGAAGGTACTTCTATAAATGTAGTTGGATATTTTGATCGCTTATCAAGTTCATCTAAGTTCACGCCATATAATCATGAGCGAACATATACAACAACAGGGACCCAATCATATAGTACAGGTATAAACCATGCAAAAGGCTATCTTGTACAAGTAGATGCAAACCGAGTGACGTCTAATAAAGTCAGAGTGAAAATAAACGGCTCGTCTTATTCAGAGCTTGGTACTTCGGCAACACATGCATTAGGTTTTGAGCCAGGTGCTGAGAATAATCCGAAGCATAGCAATATCGTATTTGTTCCAGCAGATGAAAGTGACCCTGCTAATATATCAGTTGACATTTCTTTAGGTAGTTGGAAAGATACTGACGATAATACTGAATTTTCAATTAAAGTACTTGGGTATTTTGCAGATGATAATGACTCTAATAACGATTGGTTTTATGAACAGTATACAACGCCAATTTCTGTAGCATCTCCGACAGTAACAGATGAGCAATCTACACAAGTTGTCTTGCAAGGAAATGATTTTAAAGAGCAACCAAAAGCATTTCTAGTTAATGTTACAGCAAAAAATATAGGTGCTAGTGTATTAAAATTCTCTATTAATAACGATTATGTACAACTAGGGACTGCTGCAACAAAATTTGCGAAAGGTGAGGATCCTGAGTCGGTTCACCATAGTGGATTAATGTATGTAACCGCTGATGAGCTAAATCCATATTTACTGACCATGACTCCAAACTACGGTACATGGACAGTGCTTGGTAGTAATGCCGAATATGATATTGATATAGTAGGTTACTTCTACTAGAAATTTACCCTCAATGAGTAACAAACTCATTGAGGGTTTTACATTCTTTTATAAATAAAATAGGTGACACTCTTAACTAATGTATGAAAAATCATTGTGAGGACAAAAAGTAGTTTAGTAAGTAGAAGTTATATAGTAATGATGACTGATTCCAGATTATTTCATAAAATATTAAAAGTCGGCAGTGTATATAAGTTTGAAAACAATTCTTCATATACCTTCTTTATTTTAAGTCAAAATGTGATTTAAACTCGTTTAACAATCAAGCGTGCAGTTGCTTATTTCTACTATTATCCACATTAAATGAGATTTTTCTTCTTGGACATAGATCTAGTTATGGTCTTTGTTCTCCCCGTTCATCATCATATAATTCAACCATATTTTTGGGCTTTTGTATATGTTTTATAGTCAAATTGCTCTTACAATTTATCACCTTTACGAAGTCAAGTATAGTGGGCTATTGACGATGTGAAATAAAAAGGACTATTGTGCTGAGATAAATGACAGTTTCCAAGACGGACCTTTTCACATAGTTTAGTTATATAAAAGATTATATAACTAAAATGAAGAAAGGGGTGATCAATATTGTTTATCTATCCTTGTGAAGGACGGGTGTCGTCAGCATATCGTACAAGCCATAGGCCAGACCATCATGGTGTAGATTTTGCCCAATCTGGAAAGGTTTCAATTGTTGCAGCCGCTGACGGTACTGTTAGTCGATCATATATATCAACGAGCTATGGTGAAGTTGTTTTTTTAGTTCATCATATCGAAGGACAAATCTGGGAAACTGTTTACGCCCATATGCGTAGTGGATCTCGAAAAGTCAAGCAAGGTGATTACGTGAAGCAAGGAGAACATCTAGGTTATATGGGTAATACTGGTCAATCTACAGGTCAACATCTACACTTCGAGTTGCATAAAGGAAGATGGGATCTTAATAAGACAAATGCCGTCAATCCATTAGCGTTTTTAAGTAAAAAAGTAGAAGAGGAGGAAAGCTCAATGAAACTACAAAAATGGCAATATGAGGAACTTGCAAAAACGTATGAGATTTCCTATAAAAAGGGAATTTTGACAAGTGATAAATGGCATAAAAAAGCTAGGAAACAGGATATAACTATCGATGAAATAGCTTTTCTAAATGCAGTAATTATGGGACGTATGATAAAATAGTTAAATAATCCCACTATGTATAAAGAACTCAATTATTTAATAGAAATTAGAAAAGGCTGCTTTCGAATTAACTGTTACTTTTTCGTATGAACTAAACTCGTAGCTTACGAGGTATCTTTTTTTCTTTGTTTATTATCACATGGATTGTAGTTTTTCGTACGATAAATAAACATACCAACTAGCGAAGGTAGTACCTTTTCTACACTAAAAAAATCATAGACTAATATAACTCTCTTCTTGTCATCTGTTTGTAAGTGAAAGTAATAAATTGTTCGATAAGAGTCATTAAGAAAGCAGGTGAAAAAGGAGCATTTTCAGAAGATCACATGTACCAATAATATATTGTAAGGGGTGGAAGTATGGTGATTGAAATTAAAAAGATGATAGATGTCGATTTTAGAGATTTTGCAAAAATTTCAGTTAATGCGTATCCGGGGTTTTATGATTCTTCTGTAAACAAAATAAAGCAATTAGAAGAAAAATTTATAGAGTTGCAGAGTATTGAATCTTCAAAAGTATTTTATGGTGCATTTAAAGATCAAAGAGCTGTAGGTGGCATGAGATTATATGATTACAAGCTGACGCTATTTTCGTCTCAAATAAACGCAGGTGGAATTGGCTCAGTTGCCGTTGATCTATTACATAAAAAAGAAAAAATAGGTAAGGATTTAATATCCTTTTCATTACAACACTTTAGAGAAAAAGGCTTTCCACTTGCAGTTCTATATCCGTTTCGTCCAGATTTTTATAAAAAAATGGGTTTTGGATATGGTACAAAAACGAATCAATATCGAATTCAACCCCATAGCTTTCCGAAAGGAAGGTCGAAGAAGCATCTCCAATTTGTTGATGCCTCTGAAACTACCGAGTTACTAGACTGCTATAATAGAGTCGCGAAAATGACTCACGGCATGATACAGAAAAATTACAATGACGCAGCTAGTATATTTAAAAAAGAAGGAAATAGCATTATTGGGTATAAAGAAGAAGGATCAATTAGAGGTTATCTTGTTTTTACATTTAACAAAATAGACAAGAACAACTTTCTACTAAATAATTTAATTATTGAAGAAATTATATATGAAAACACAGAAGTTCTTCAAGAGCTCTTAACCTTTCTAAATAGCCAAATGGATCAAGTCAATGAAGTCATTGTTCATACTCAAGATGAATATTTCCATTACTTACTAAAAGACGTTCGGAACGGTACGAATCATATCATGCCTCATGTGTATCATGAAAGCAATGTCCAAGGTGTAGGCATAATGTATAGAGTAATTAATACGAAGGCTATATTCCAACAGTTAAGTAGCCATAATTTTAATAATGCGAATTGTAAATTGAAGATAACTATTAATGACGACTTCCTTAAAGAAAATGAAGGTAGTGTTAACTTATATTTTGAAGACGGCAAAGTAAAAGTGATGGAAGAAAGTGAGTATGACGTAGAAATATCATTACATGTTTCAGAATTTACATCAATGCTTGTTGGTTCTATTCCTTTTAAGCAACTACTTAGCTATGGATTAGTGAGCATATCTGATTCAACTTATGTAGAAACGGTTAATAGAATTTTTGCTACAGATCAAAAACCAATGTGTATAACAAAATTTTAGCTAATATTCATTATATATTGTTACAGGCTAGCCAGTATGAGGTCAGCCTGTTTTTTGTAGGGAAATACTTTCATTGACGTATGTGAAAAAAAGAACGTATAATGTATTCGAAAGCGTTTTCGTTATACATAAACTTCAATAATGACACTGAAAGTAGATTTAAAATATGATACTAAAAGGGCAGGTGAAAGACTGCTATAACAATAAAAGCATTCAATATTTCATGGAATTAAGTGTCACGAAATAAATGAGCTACTCATCCATTTAATATCAATGGCATTTGTCTTAGCACTTATCCATGAATCGAAAAGCTTGTTTTGTGTAGCAGGATAAGATGAATTATAAAGCAAATGAAAACAGATACGATACGATGATTTATCGCAGGTGTGGCAAGACCGGTTTGAAGTTACCTGCTGTTTCCCTAGGGTTATGGCATAATTTTGGTGGAGTTGATGATTATGATAATGCTAAAGCGATGGTTACACGAGCATTTGATTTAGGAATTACTCACTTTGATCTTGCTAACAACTACGGTCCCCCAGCAGGGAGTGCTGAAGAAACACTAGGTAAAATTTTGCAGACGGAATTAAAGGATTATAGAGATGAATTAATTATTTCAACTAAGGCAGGTTACGGTATGTGGCCAGGCCCTTATGGTGATTTTGGATCAAGAAAATATTTAATTGCTAGCCTGGATCAAAGCTTAAAAAGACTAGGGGTAGACTACGTAGATGTCTTTTATTCACATCGTCCAGATCCTGAAACTTCTATTGAAGAGACGATGATGGCTCTTGATTCAATTGTTCGACAAGGAAAAGCATTGTATGTAGGGTTATCCAATTATGATGCCCTCCAAACATCTCAAGCACTTGAGGTACTGAAGGATTTAAAAACACCAATTGTTCTTCATCAACCAGCATATTCAATGTTGAATCGTTGGGTTGAACATGGGTTGTTAGATGTTAATGAAAGAGCTGGTATTGGAACGATCATCTTCCAACCATTGGCACAGGGTGTCTTAACTGACAGGTATTTGCAAGGTATTCCTAGTGATTCTCGTGCTGCTAGTGAAAGTGTATTTTTAAATGAACAAGATATTAATGATAAAAGAGTTAATATGGTGGTCCAACTTAATAATATTGCCAAAAATCGTGGGCAAAGTTTAGCGCAACTTGCAATTTCTTGGGCTTTACGTGATGAGCGAGTGACTTCCGCACTGATTGGTGCCAGTCGAGTAGCTCAAATCGAAGATAATGTTAAAGCACTTAACCATCTTTCATTTAGTGAAGAAGAATTAACTGAAATTGAAGCTATTTTACAACAAAATAGCTAAGTTTGGACAGTAAATGAAGAAGTTTGGACAGTAACCGAAGAAGTTTGGATAGTAAGTGAAGAAGTTTGGATAGTAAGTGAAGAAGTTTGGACAGTAACCGAAGAAGTTTGGACAGTAAAACCTGAATTTTGAACAGAAGAGCACATGAAAAAGGGTTCTAACCATCAATTAGCGGGTTAGAACCCTTTCATTTATGTTTTGGAGAAATACCTTCTGATTATCTGTACATTGTCCATTTCCCGATGTCAACAAAGCCAAGCTTTTTATAAATCCGTCCTGCACTTGGGTTATCGTAAAAAAGACAAAGTGCTTTTCCTTCTTTTAATAAGTCTTTACATAACACTTTCATCACTTCAGTAGCATAGCCTCTATTTCGGTAGTCTTTATGAGTACAAACACCAACGATCATTGCTGATATCGAATTTTCTGCCGTAGTTGATGCAGAGGCAATCATTTGACCGTTCTTTTTCAGTACATATGTGCGACCCGTACCTGATTCCATTGTTTTTACAAGCATTTCTTTTGCATTTGATGGCGTTACAAATTCTTCAATATCACTCCTTAATGCAATGATCCCATCGGCATCTTCAATTGTTGCAAGAGAAATTTCTGATTGAAAATGAAGTTCTCCTAGCTGATCATCTGTTACACATTCACAAAAAAACATATTTTGTTTTTTTCCTAGCTTTAAGCCCTCAATATTTTCAAACTGACATGTGACTTCAGACTTACCTGATAGAGATTGTACATTATTATGTTTCTTAATAATTTGAACAAAACCCTCTACATCAAACTCATGTTTGGCATAGGGAATATAGTATTGGTAATAACGAAGTAAAACAGCGATTAGTTGATTGGTTTCATCGAATTCTCCCCAAATATCTTGGAAGTCTTGTTCGTACCCGAAAGCTTCGATATCCCCGATAAGAAATAAGTTAAAAGAAGCTTCCTCTTTTAGAAAAGAAAATACTTGTTTGTGGTCATTAGACTTCAATTTTCGAATCATTGTTCTTCTCCTCAATAATAAAATTTGGTAAACAACGAATAATAATTATGAATATACTAGCATGGTTTTTATACCCAAACAATGGCCACCATAAGAAAATGATGTTTAATTTGCCTTGACATATGATTGACACAAAGACAGCTTATAGTAAACATGTGACAAATAAATTGTCCAACAATTGAAGGAGGAATGTTAAAAATGAAAAAAATTGGTTTGTTAGCCTTAGCTGGAGCAATAACATTGGGAGGAGTGAGCGCTACTAGTGTTTTTGCAAAATATGATAGTAACGTAAAATACTTTAATAAAGATCATTTTCAAGAAAAATGGAATGAGCTTAGTGATGAAGAGAAATTAGCAAAGCTAACAGAGCGAGCAGAGCAGCAAGGGATTGACGTAGAAGGCAAAACATTAGAAGAAATCCAAGACTTATTGAAGGAACAACGTGAACAACAACTGTTCGAACGAGCAGAAGAATTAGGTATTGATACAGAAGGCAAAACTGTAGATGAAGTATTGGAATTAGTGAAGGAGCAAGCTCCACACCATAAAGGGAAAAGAATGAACAAAGAAAAGTTCCAAGAAAAATGGAATGAGCTTAGTGATGAAGAAAAAATGGCAAAGCTAACAGAGCGAGCAGAGCAGCTAGGAATTGATGTAGAAGGCAAAACATTAGAAGAAATCCAAGACTTGTTGAAGGAACAACGTGAACAAAAGCTGTTCGAACGAGCAGAAGAATTAGGTATTGATACAGAAGGTAAAACTGTGGATGAAGTAATAGAATTAGTGAAGGAACAAGCTCCACCTCATAAAGGTAAAAGAATGAACAAAGAAAAGCTTCAAGAAAAATGGAATGAGCTTAGTGATGAAGAAAAAATGGCAAAGCTAACAGAGCGAGCAGGGCAGCTAGGAATTGACGTAGAAGGCAAAACATTAGAAGAAATTCAAGACTTGTTGAAGGAACAACGTGAACAAAAGCTGTTCGAACGAGCAGAAGAATTAGGTATTGATACAGAAGGTAAAACTGTGGATGAAGTAATAGAATTAGTGAAGGAACAAGCTCCACACCATAAAGGTAAAAGGATGAATAAAGAAAAGTTCCAAGAAAAATGGAATGAGCTTAGTGATGAAGAAAAAGAGGCAAAGTTATTAGAAAAAGCTGAGCAGCTAGGAATTGACGTAGAAGGAAAATCACTAGAAGAAATCCAAGGGTTACTAAAAGAACAACGCCAGCAAAGAATAATTCAACGAGCAGAAGAATTAGGTATTGATACAGAAGGTAAAACAGTTGAGGAAATCAAAGAATTACTGAAGGAAGCACGTCAAAGCTCTGGAAATTAAGTGGTGAAAAACCGCCATTGTGTTTTAATGGCGGTTTTTTCTATGTTGCTCAAATCAGCTTAACTGACATCCACTCCAATCAAGTGTGAAGGTCTAATAGTGTGAGGTGTTCAGTCAATTATTAATTGATAAAATAATACATCTTGCCAACTGTCAAACTTGTAACCAACTTCTTTAAAGGAGCCAATAAATTCAAAGCCGAATTTTTCATGAAGCTTAATGCTATTATCATTTCCTTTTGTGATACCAGAAATGATAACATGAAAACCCATTTGTTTAGCTCTTTGTAAAATTTCATTTACTAACTTTGTGGCCACTCCATGTCCTCGCGTATTTTCATCTACATATACTGATAATTCAACCGTTTTAGCGTAAGCTGCTTTTTCTCTAAATGCTGATAGGCAACAATAACCAACAACCTTATTTTCAATCGTAGCTACAATTAGAGGATAATCACTTCCATATTTAGAAAACCATTGTTGTCTTTGTTCGAGTGTCTCCTCTGTTAAATCAAAAGTTGCAGTTGTATTTATAATTGCTTGATTGTAAATCTTTAATATACTCAAAAGGTCGTCTTGGTGTGCATCTCTAATAATAACCATCGTCTACTCCTTATTATAAAATTACAAGAATGTGTATATAGTACGTAATATATTGCTATATTATGATGATTATTGGATTTTTTCAAGATGATAATGAGTGTGCAAAAAGAAACAACAAAATTTTATTAGGAAAATAATTCGAAATAATCAAATTTCATTGTAAATGAATGAGTATTCATTTACAATGAAATTACCAGTATTTATATTGGTATTTTAATAAAGGGGTGGAATATATGGCTGTAAAAGAAGAGTTGAAAAATCTTTCTGACAAAATTAATGAAAATCCTGAACACATTGAAGGGCTTGATTATGTTTATCAATTTCAAGTATCTGGCGAAGATGAAGGGGCGTATCAAGTAGCATTTTCAAATGGAGAGCTATCATACAATGAAGGTGAAGCTGAAGATCCATCTTGTACAATTCAGTTATCTGGAGAAAATCTAGTAAAGCTAATACACGGTAAATTGAATGCAACATCAGCTTTCATGATGGGCCAACTAAAAATCAAGGGAGATTTATCTCTTGCATTAAAACTACAGTCAATTCTACAAAAATATCAATAATAACAAGAGTAACGCCTTCATTTACATTGTAATGAGGTGTTACTCTTTTTGATTGCTTTTCCTGTTTCCACAAGTTTTTACTGTTGTATGAAGAACATCTTTTATAAACACCTTTGATCAAAATTTTTTATAAAAATGGCATACTACTTCCCAATAAAAGAATCCATTTATCTACTTGCGACATATCTATTATCACCTTTTAGAGTATTCAAGAATCTAATTGACATTACATTAAATTTATCTGGTTGATCAACGTTCACAACATGACCACTATCCTCGATAATTTCAAGCTGCGCATGATTGCTCTTCTTCACTACTTCCTCTACTGGAAGTAAGAACATATAATCTTCTTGTCCCATGATATACAAGGTAGGAATATCCAACTCATTTTCTTCAAACTGCACCAACAATGGAACTACATCCTTCGTTAACTTAAACCACTTAACAAATTCTTTTTGACATAGCTTCTTTGCTTGATTAACAAAAAGCAACCGAGATTCCTTATGTCTTTTTTTAGGCATTAAACACCAAGCAAATAATTTATATAACCACATATAAGGAAC
The DNA here is from genome assembly GCF_033963835.1 of Cytobacillus sp. IB215665. Classification (NCBI taxonomy): domain Bacteria; kingdom Bacillati; phylum Bacillota; class Bacilli; order Caryophanales; family Bacillaceae; genus Cytobacillus; species Cytobacillus sp. IB215665. Next base: position 195,095 of record NZ_JAXBME010000003.1, on the reverse strand, counting down.
AACTTTTTTCCCTACATTCCCCAAGAACATTAAGGTTTTTACACGGGTGTTTAACCGTATAACAGCACCACCCAAAATCATAGTTTTAACTCTATTGGGCTCAATTTCTGCAATATTTCTAATTAATATCGACCCTAATGATATACCCACAAAATGTGCATCTTTAATGTTTAAGTCATTTAATACCTCAATAATATCTAAACTTACATCGGAAAAAGAGTAATTTCTTTTCAAAATCCCTCTATCTTTTGACTTTCCGTGTCCCCTTAAATCTATTAGTAATACATTAAAGTGCTCCTTAAATGCTTTTAACTGTTTATACCATACTGTTGAACTTCCTCCCGCACCATGAATAAAAACCACCCAATCATGAGCGTCGCTTAATTTAAATCTCTTAGAATAAAGCATTATCCAACAACACCTTTCACAAAATACAGTTTAATGGAAAATAAAAAACCACAAGCTACAGTACACCCCAATGTACTGTTTGTTTTGTGGTTCTTCCACTTTCTTATGAAATTTGAGTATACGAGTCATTACGAATTTAACAAAGCAATCCTTATACTTTTTCCATTGTTACAAAGGAATAATGGATTCCCTGGTTTTCATCATAATGTTTTTCTTCTTCGGTAACTATGAACCCTTTAGGGACTTCAAAAAATGCATCGCCTTCTATAACTAAATCCACTTTAGTTAAATATATTTTATCAACATAAGGGCTAAATAATTTATATACTTCACCACCGCCGATAACAATATTTTCTTTATCAACAGGTAAATACTTCATGATCTCATCAATAGAATGATAGACATGACATCCTTCTTGTTGATAATTTCTTTCTCTTGTTAAAATATAATTCTCCCTGTTTGGAAGAGGTTTCCCAATCGAATCAAATGTTTTCCTACCCATAATTACGTTTTTGCCTGTAGTTTTGCTCTTAAAATATTTTAAGTCATTTGATAGATTCCAAGGGAGTTTGTTATCTACACCAATTACTCCGTTTTTACTTACAGCGACAATAAATGAAAAACTCACTTATGAACACCCTTTCTAAATTCCAAGAGTCCAATCGCCTACTTGTCAAATTACTATTATTCTAGCAAAGGATAGACTATTTGACGAATTGAAAAAAATTACAAAAAAATTCAGCTTCTACCTAGATCTTCCTTTTGAGAAAGAAAAACTCTAACTTAGTTTGTTAACTGAAGCGGGTTGGAATTACAAATCATTCAAATCTTGAAGTACATCGAAATCATTATTTTTGTTTTCCAACCCTTTACTACCATCTTCATTTTCTACAAATATTCCTGTTTGGAATTCATATCTGTTATTTAACCAAACGATATTTTCAGCAACCATTGCTAGGAATGTAGAAATCACCAATCCATAATAAGTAATCTTATAGAAACCGGAGTTATTTTTATCAACATAACATTGGGAGCAGAAGGAGGATAACCTTATAGCAACCCTAACCTTTCTTTTATGGTACATATATGATTAAACGTTATTGCTAACCAACAGAAAAGAAACTATATGTACATGCTTTAATTTTATTAGTAGCAAAACACTGTTCAACGCAAAAACAGCCGAGCCCAATAATATCTTAAGTAGGTATTATTAGTCCGGCTTTATATGAGCTACTGTAGATGACTACCTATTCACATCCATCTACACTACAATTCATCCCAGTTGAAGCTGTTTTAGCAGTTGCTAATTGTTTATTAATAGCACGTTCAATTGATTCTGATGATTGCACACCTGATAGCTGCTGATCTCCTATTTGGATTGTTGGTACTGCATGGATATTCGCTTCTCTATAAGCGTGCTGAAGTTGCTTTTGATGAACTTGCTCATATTTTCTTGAAACGAGTGATTCTTTAAATTCATTTGCATCAAGACCAATATTTTCAGCAATTGAAGTTAATATTTCAACATCACCTATATCTTGTTCAAGTTGCCAAAAGGCACGGAATACTGCGTCAGCATACTCATTTCCCTTACCTCTTTCTTTTGCAAACTGCAAGCCTTCGTGTGTTAAATGAGTTCGAGGGTGTGGAGACATTTCGGGTAAGACCATTTCTACACCGATACGGTCAGAGAGAGGCTTTACTGAATGTTGCCATCCTGTTTGAATATAATTGCTTTCTGGTCTAAGTGGTTCGCTATTTCCTGGACGCAGTTCATATGGCATCCATTCGATTTCAACATCTTTGCCACTCGTTGCTTCTAAAAGTGGTTTTTTTGCTAAGAAACAAAACGGACAAACAAAATCTGAATATACTTTCATCTTTACAGTCATTTTTTCACCTTCATTTATAATTTTTTTACATATAATGTCTTAGTAAGTATACAATGAAGGCTTTAAATATGCTAACGATATACATGTTAACTATTGTTGAGAGTTTTCTTCAATATTAGAATATCCATATACGGGGTAGTGATCAGAAAATTCATTGTACTTATTTATAATTGCAGTCCATGTTGGTGATTTAACATTAAGCACTTCATTAGTCCAAAAATCAGGTTGTTTATGATTTTTTTCTGTGAATATATAGTCTAAATACCTTGGCTCCCCATCAGGAAATTTATAGGCAACGATTTCATTTGTTTCCGGATCAAATGTTGAGCTATGTCCAGTAAATTGTGTAGGTTCGTTGACATTTAAAGTATTAATCAAAGATTGATACTCATCAACATTATACCGGTTTACATTAAAATCACCGCCGATAAACAGTACTTCATCTAAGGGAATGTCCTTATCTGCAATAAATTCTGCTATTTCTTGGAACTGTGTTTTTCGAATTCTATTTGCCTCATCAGTGCCACAGCCGGTATCATCAGCTTGGGCATGAGTACCTATAATATGATAATAATCGTCTTCTTTTTCAACCTTCACATAAACAAATCCTTTGTTAGCTAAATAATCTACACCACAGCCTTCTTCAAATACATATTGAACTTGCTCAAGAATTGGCCATTTAGAAATAATTGCTACACCCCCATCTTCAGGAACTATATTCGAGTAATTACCTAGTGTTTCATCCCAACCATCTTTACTCCTTCCTAAAACAGGAGTTTGAAACGGGTACTCTTCCGCTATGTTATTAAGTAATATTTTCGAAGAGTTATTATCATATAGCTCATTAAATATGATTGCATCCTGATCTTTTATGTAGTCTGCCTCACTAATAAAAGTCGCACGATCTTTTTGTCCCCAGCTGGAAGCATAAGTAGGCATAAGAAAAACATTATGTTGTAACAATTTAAAATCATTTGGATAATGATTTGAAGCGTATGATTGATGAAAATTGATCGTCATTCCAACTAACATAGCGCAAAATAACAGTGTGATATACTTTTTCAATTGTCTAGCCTCCAGTTTTTTAATATGCTGTTTTTTATAGATAGTTGTAGTTGTTTTACGTACTAATAAATAAACACGAACACAACTAAATTTCTGTACACCTTTTCTTTTATAAATCGATGACTGTACGACTTCTTTAACTTTTAGTTATTGAACGACGGCAACAAGGTTTAGGAAAAAAGCCTACTATTATGTTTGTTTGCGTATACGTAAACTCATTAGAATAGTTAGATAGCAAGTTGATGAAATTTTTTTGTTTTCTATGTGTCTAACAGATAGTAGGGAAATATACACAAAATAAAGAGACGGCATAACATATCTGTTATCCGTCTAAAATTTTTTAGTACAATAAAATTTGAGTTTCAAATAATATCTACTATGAAGGGTTATTTACTTTTGATTCTTTCAATGAACTAAACCAGCCATCTAGTGACCATTGTTTACTTCCATTAATTGCTAAATATAATGCCATAGCTAGCAACGCAAGGTCTAATTCATAGCCAGCCATAGATCCATTACCCGTAAAACCAACATCGAGTTTTACTTTAAAAATTGCTACAATCATAATAATGCATAGGAGACTGCCTGCAATTCTTGTTCCTAAGCCCAATATGAGTGCAGCACCCCCGATTACTTCAACTAATGCTACAACATAAGCAAAAAAACCAGCTATCCCCATACCGTCAAACCAAGTTGAAACCTGATCAATTCCTGTTTGAAACTTGTCAAGCCCATGAATAAAAAAAGTAATACCTAAAACGATCCGTAAAATGATTGCACCTAACTCATGTTTGTTTGTCACGGTAATCCTCCATTCCTAAATTTTATAGTCAAATAAGAGAGATAAGCCTACGCTACATTATATTTTGCTGATAATTGATTATGACAATGGGACATGCTTAAAAATCATTTTCATCATTTAGAATAAAGCTGATGTAACAACTAGAAATGATTTTTATTCAAGTCTTGGAATAACAACAACGAAGTAATAAAAAAACGAAAAGAATTCGTGAATTTGTTTCGTAAAATTAAGATGAACAGTTGAGGGAAAAGCCTAGATTAGTAGCTAAAAAAGCCTTTACAAATTTTAAAAAACTGTTAATCTTAAACTATGGAAACGCTTAATATTCTTATAAATACTATATAATTTACGAAACTATTCGGAGGAGGATGGTAACTAAAAAAATGAACAAAGGTATAAAATAGTCTAATATCAAATATGTTGATTATTCTTATTGGCTGTTCTCGTATAGGTTGTTGTTTACACGTATACAAAGTAATTTAGTACGTCTTTCTTCTATAATACGATGACTGTTGAGTAAAACGACATCTTTATTTGCCATTTTGGGAACTATAGCAAGTTTACGAAAAGAGCCTTCTTTATTAGACTACACTTTTTATTAACATTTTGACGTTTTCTCCTAGATTTTATTTATGTCAGTATTACTGACAATCATATTAGAAAAGGGAACTGGCTATGAAAGTAACTATTAAAGATATTGCAAAAATGGCAGGTGTCTCACCAGCAACTGTATCGAAAATTATTAACAATTATAAGGATGTAGGTGAAGAGACACGACAAAAAGTGCTTGATATTATGGAACAAACGGGTTATCGTCCATCTTATTCGGCTAGATCTCTTGCAATGCAAACGTCTAACATTATCGGAGTCATTTACGCAGGTAACGTTAATGCTGATTTTAATCATCCATTCTTTATTGAGGTCATGAACTCCTTTAAAAAGTCTATTGGATCATTAGGATATGATTTACTATTTTTTTCTAATGAAAAATTTAATGGTGGTAACGAAAATTATTTAGAAAGATGTCGTCACTATCAAGTAGATGGTTGCATTGTGATTAGTGGAGAAGAAATACAATCCTCTATACTTGATTTAGTTAAAAGTGAGATACCATGTATTGGTGTTGATTTGCAATTAGATGGCAAACGTTCTTCTTATATTATGAGCAACAATGTAAAAGTAGGAAAAAAGGTAGTAGAGCACTTTTATTTATTGGGGTATAGAGATATAGGTTTCATAGGTGGAATTAAAAATTCTCCTGTCACAACTTATCGTTTGGAAGGATTTAAGAAAAAGATGGCTGACTTTGGGTTAGTTGAAAATGAAGACTGGGTTACCTACGGAGATTATTTTGAGGAAAGTGGCTACCAATGTATGCTGAAGATGTTACAAGCGCAAACATTACCTAGAGCAATATTTGCGGCTTCTGATTTGATGGCATTTGGAGCACTAAGAGCTGTTAAAGAAAGAGGGTTACGTGTGCCAGAAGATATTGCGATTGTTGGGTGCGATGATATCGATGCATGTAAATACACTGAGCCTCCATTAACATCTATTAAGCAAGACAAGAATAAGATAGGTAAATTAGCTGCCTATATGCTAGTAGATTTAATAGAAGATCATGTCCAATCAACTAACTTAATGGTCGAACCAGAACTTGTCATTCGGAAATCTTGTGGCTCTCATTTGGCAGAACATTAATTGATGTTCTGCTTTTCTTTGATCAGTTTCATGTGAATTTAAAATAATTTAAGCTCTATCTAGCCACTTAAGAAAGCTATATGAACGAGAGAAGGACTTTTATGAAAAAAATATCATTCATTGCAATTATTATGTTTATCATTATAAGTTTCGTTTATATAAAAGATTTATTGAGCGGTGGAGGGGAGTTAATGAACTTGGACAATGGGTACGCTAAAGGCATGAATATAAATAACTTAATGATAGCAGTTGAAGCTGGCTCTACACATGGCTCAACGAAAGTGATTGTTAATCCTGAGAAAGGTAACCATTTGGTTGTACTCATTTCACAGGACAAAGTGTTAGAACGAAGTGAAGGGGAGTTCGTTCCGACTGGGAAAATGTCCATTAATCCATACCAATCTGGTGACGATATTTCAGGTGTGGATGCCAGCATTAATAAATACATAGCTGTATATGAAGCAAATGAAAGGAATCAAGTCGTGAAAGCCGCATTAGTTCAGCTAAATAAAGACCAAATCTCTCCTGAAAAGTGGGATTTAGTATGGGCTGATGAGTTTGATGGTGAAGACGTAGATGTCAGTAAATGGAATCACGTTGAAGCTGGGAATGGATTTGGTAATAATGAACTACAGTTTTACACATCAAGGCAAAAGAACGCACGTTTAGATGGGGAGGGTAATTTAGTTATTGAAGCCCATATGGAAAACTATGAACATAGGGAGTATACTTCAGCCAAACTAACAACTGAAGGTAAAGGTGACTGGACATATGGCAAATTTGAAATTCGTGCGAAATTGCCAGAAGGACAAGGGATTTGGCCTGCCATTTGGATGATGCCAACCGATTATGAATTGTATGGGAAATGGCCTTCATCCGGTGAGATTGATATTATGGAGCTGTTGGGTCATAAACCAGGAACTGTGCACGGAACAATTCATTACGGTGTACCTTGGACGCATACTGGGGGTTTTTTTACATTGCCGAATGAGGAAAAATTTTCTGATGATTTTCATGTTTTCTCCATTGTATGGGAACCAGGTGAAATACGTTGGTATGTTGATGGCATTTTATATTTAAAACAAAAGAAGTGGTTTTCTAAATTGCAAGATGCAAATGCAGATTTTAACTATCCGGCACCATTTAATCGTGATTTTTATATACAGCTTAATTTAGCTGTAGGTGGGAACTGGCCAGGTAGCCCAGATGAAACAACTTTGTTTCCGCAACAATTTCTAATAGATTACATACGAGTGTATCAATTGGATGGAGAGTATAGACAAGTTGATAGAAACATACAAAGTCGTTACTGATTTACATTACAATTTTGATCCTACTAATGTACTTCTTAAGATTTCTAAACCGTTTTCGACTTTTTTCTTTATTTTAATATATAAATAGCGTTCTTTTTTTGATAGTAGGTAATTTTACTATATTTTTTTTGAAAAAATGACTTTACAAGTAGGCATTTTTGAGTAATAATGAAATTGTAACGAAACCGCTTTCAGTGATGGAAGCAGAAAACATAGTATTTTATACACAAATTATATTTGAGGGGGAGAAACATGAGTAAGAAAGTGTTTTCTAAATTTGCAATGTTTACTTTAGCTATTGCACTTATTTTTAGTGTTGCTGCTTGTTCTGGAAATGATAGCGCTTCTAATGGCTCTAACGAGGGTACAAGTAATGAAACAACATCTAATGAAGGTAAGGAAGAAGAGAGCAAAGATAAAGTTACATTAAAAATGTTAGGTTGGACGAATAAAGCGGTAAATGATTATATTACAGAACTTAACGAAGCATTCATGGAAGAAAATCCTGAGGTTGAAATTGAATACACAGTTACTGCATCAGACGATGTATACAGACAATTAATGCAATCTAGATTAGCTGCTGAAGACGTAGATATTTTCCCTAACTTATCTGGATTTATCTTGTCTCCACAAGAGTGGTCACCAGGAGCAGATACACCAAACTGGCAAGAGTGGATTGAAGCTGGGCAAATAGCAGATTTAACTGGTGAAGCTTTCTTAGATCACTATAACGCTTCTGATATCGAAAATGGCGGTATGTTTGACGGTAAAGTGTATGGTGTTCCAGTAGGTACAACTGCATTTTCTGGTTTATACTATAACAAAGATATTTTTGCAGAACACGGTTTAGAAGTTCCAACAACTTGGGATGAATTCGTAAACGTATTAGACACATTACAAGATAATGGTGTAACACCACTTGCGTTTGGTGGAAAAGACACTTGGCCTTTAGCAATCACTGTTCAAGGTTTACAAGCTTCAATCTTTGATGATCAATTAGAATTCATTCAAGGTTTATGGACAGGTGATAATAAATTTACTGATCCTTTAGCATTAGAAGTATTAGAAAAAGCACAAAAGATGATGGATTATGCAATCACAGGCTTTATGGGAATTGATTATGCTACATTGCCTTCATTATTTACATCAGGTCAAGTAGCGATGATGGGTGATGGTGCTTGGAAAGCGCCAGAATTAACTAAAGATTTTCCTGATTTGAATTTCGGATATTTCCCAGTACCTGGAAATGATGATCCTGCGAAAAATCAAAGTCTAGCAGGAAAATATGATATGACTTATTTAATTCCAGAAAATGCACCAAATAAAGAATATGCAATAAAATGGATGGAGTTTTTCTCTGAGCCAGAAAATTACACAGAATTTATTAATGCTTCAGGAATGCTACCAGTACAACCTAATGTTGTAGCTGATAGTGAATTTATTAATGAAATATCTCCATATTTACAAGAGTTCAAACTTGGTTGGGAACAATTGTTCATTAATAGACCAAACATAGGTGAACATCTTGATAATGCCGGTGTTCATGTTGAATATATTGCACCAGGTGGACCAATCAAATCAGCTCAAGAATTAGCGGAAATTCAACAACAAGAATGGGAAGCGGCTGAACAAAACTAAGCCTTTCTATAATATAACTGCTACTTAAGGGCCTGAAATCAGGCCCTTAAGTTATCCCAAAACTACAAGCTATTGAAGCTCGTGAGGTGAGATTTATGTACCCTTTTGGAAAAGGGAGGTCTAGACTTTATCCATATCTCTTTCTACTACTTCCTTTATTATTATATGTTACTTTTTTATTTGGCCCTTCAGTTTTCACGGTGATTTTTTCATTTACTGACATTACTAACGTGCCAGGACAAAGTTTTTCGTTTATTGGACTAGACAATTATAAGGAAATATTTTTCTCTTCGAACACTCCTGAGAGATATGAAGCAATATGGAGAACAATATATTTCGCAGTTGTTGTAACAATTGTACAAAATTCAGTTGGTTTACTAATGGCTTTAGTATTAAATCAAAAGTTAAAAGGCGATAAGTTCTTTAGATCAGTATTTTTTATCCCAGTATTGTTAGGGGTAACAGTTGTTGGACTAATTTGGCAACTAATGTTTAACCCAATTAATGGACCAGTTCAAAAATTATACGGCTTATTTGACTATGCAGACACATTCTTCGGAAGTTTCGAACATGCCTTTGAGTATATTATCTTTGTACAAATTTGGATGTATATGGGTTATTCGATGCTCATTTTCCTTGCTGGATTACAAACTGTTCCAAAGGATCTATATGAAGCAGCCTATATTGATGGTGCTAATAGCTGGCAGTCATTTAAAAACATTACTTTCCCAATGATCGCTCCAGCATTTACAGTTAATATATTACTATCGATTATTGGAGCACTTCAAACTTATGACATTATTATCGTTTTAACACGAGGAAACTTTAATACGAGTACGATAGGCTTCGATGTTTATAATGAAACCTTCAGAAGTGATTCTGTAGAATTAGGTTTACCAGCAGCTTTATCGATGATTCAATTTTTAATCGTTCTCATATTTGTTGTTGTGTCGCAACATTATTTACGAAAGAGAGAGGTGGGATAAGTTTATGAAAACATCAAAAACAATTAAATTGTTAAGTTATTCCACAGTATTTATTATGTTAGTTCTATATCTTGTACCACTTCTCTTAGTTGTAAATACAGCTTTTAAGACAAATCCAGAGTTTATTATTAGTCCGAACTCAATTGCAGAAAACTTTAATTTTCAAAACTTTTTAGATGCATGGCAACAAGGATCCTTTTCGACATACGTATGGAATACCTTACTGTATACAGGTGTCTCGACTGTTATCGTTATCATCTTTTCCATATTTGCTGCATTTCCAATTGCAAGAGGTTATGTTAAATGGAGCGGATTATTGTATATTTTCTTTACGATGTCAATGTTCTTACCAAACCCGCTCGTTCCTCAGTTTAGATTGATGGTTGAGACAGGGCTATATAATACTCAGCTTGGTTATATCTTAATTCGTTCAACAGGATTTGGAGTCGTTTTCATTCTGTTTGTTGGTTATATTAAATCGATTAGTAAGGAATTAGATGAAGCAGCAAGTATTGATGGATGTGGCTACGGTAGATATATGTTTTCGGTCATCATGCCATTAATGAAGCCGATTATCGCTACAGGAATCGTATTAACTGCCATTGGAACATGGAATGATTTGCTAGGGCCAATCCTCTACTTATCAGATAGTAAACTTTGGTCAATTTCAGCAGGTTTACTAAATTTCCAAGGGCAATATGGTAATAACTGGCCATTGCTATCATGTGGTATTTTAATTGTGGCAGCACCACTATTAATCTTGTATATCTTCCTTCAAAAATATATTATTGAAGGTACGATGTCTGGAGCTGTAAAATCATAACGAGAGGTAGGAGTGCATCCTACCTTTTTGTATATTAAAGGATGTTTTCGCATAGAAAGTTGTTTTTCATAATAAAATTTAATCACTTATACAACTAGATTTCGTGGCATCTTTTCTAATAGAAAACAATGACCATCTTTCGAATTTGGTAATTATGGCAACAAAGTTTACGGAAAGAGCCTTAATAATAGCAGGTTTTAATATCTTTTATTACCCTACGTAAATGAAAATAATTATTATGCTTGTCCACGCTAGTTCTTCGACTTAAGTGAGTAACGGTACTTTAGCCTTCCAAAGGTGAGACAATTCTAATTAAACATATAACCAAAATTGGTAAGTTTGTTTTGATAAGGGGATAACTATTGTAACGCATCTATTTTAGGATGGTTCCGAAAAAAATTCGGAAATTTAGTTATATTGGAAAAAGCTGAAATATCAATATTTTTTTATGGAAAATTGTATAGAACCCCTTTACATTATCATGAAAACCGTCGATAATTATACTATAAACCGAAAGCGGTTTCGCTGCTCTGGTAAAGGGTTAATAATTGTAACGAATATGGAAATTGTAATAGATTATGAGACTCTTTTTCGAATACTGAAAACTGCATAAGATGGTGAAGACAACAAGATGACCTTTTGCTAAAAAGATTTGTATTCTATGGCAACAATAGGTCGTTTAATGAAAGAGGAGATGAATATAATGTTAGCACAAAAATCATTCCCTAAAGGCTTTGTTTGGGGAACAGCTACTTCTTCTTATCAAATTGAAGGAGCCACTGAAATAGACGGACGTTCAGAATCGATTTGGGATACCTTTTGTAGGGTACCTGGTAAGGTTGTAAATGGAGAAAATGGTGACATCGCATGTGATCATTACCATAAAATTGAAGAAGATGTGAAATTACTCGCAGATTTAGGCATCAAACATTACCGATTTTCTGTTGCATGGCCTAGAATATTTCCGGAAAAATCAGTTGTAAATCGAGCTGGTTTAGATTTTTATAAACGCTTATTGGCTGAGTTGAAAAAATACGATATTAAACCTGCATTAACTATTTATCATTGGGATTTGCCTCAATGGCTTCAAGATGAAGGTGGTTGGGTTAATAGAAACATAGTTGATTATTATATGGAGTATGCTACTACTCTATTCAATGAGTTTGGTACTGAAGTACCAATGTGGTTCACGCACAATGAGCCGTGGTGTGCAGCATTTTTAGGATATGGTGAAGGTGTCCATGCACCTGGACATCAAAATTGGAGAGAGGCGATTATTGCGTCCCACCATATCTTTTTATCACATGGCTTAGCGGTACAGAAATATAAAGAAATGAACCTACCTGGCGAAATAGGGATTGTACTAAATCTTCAGCCTGCTTACGCTGCAACTAATTCTGAAGAGGATATTGCAGCAACAAAAAGACAAGATGGTTATAGTAATCGCTGGTTCTTGGATCCAATTTTTTACGGTAAGTACCCTACTGATATGCTTGAATGGTTTAAAAGTGAAGTTGGTGAATATGACTTCATTAAAGAAAATGATTTAGCTACAATCAATAACCCAGGTGACTTTCTTGCGGTCAATTTTTATAGTCGGTCAGTTGTTGCAGCTGGAGAAGAAAACCAACTATTAAAGCTAAATCACATCCCGCAAGAGGGTGAGCATACAGATATGGGATGGGAAGTACACCCTGAATCATTATATGTATTACTAAAACGTCTGCAGTCTGAATATACTGAGCTACCAATCTACATCGCTGAAAATGGTGCTGCTATGAAAGATGAGTTAGTGGCAGGAGTAGTTGATGATAAGGACCGTATTGCTTATGTTCAATCACATCTTGAAGCATCCCACCGCTTCATTGAAGAAGGTGGAAATTTAAAGGGATACTATTTATGGTCATTTATGGACAATTTTGAGTGGGCATTTGGTTATGAAAAACGTTTTGGTATGGTATATGTTGATTATAAAACACAACAGCGTATCCCGAAGGAAAGTGCTAAATGGTTTACAGAAGTTATGAAAGAAAATGCCATCGTACAACCGGTATTAAAATAACTTAACATTATATTACTGATAGAAAGCAGGAACGTATTGGATTTAACAATATGTTTCTGCTTTTTTTGTTGGCTGTGTATTTATGGTTATTCCATTCAAACCGATCGGGCCAAAAGTAGCTTCATTGAATTTTATGATATACCTTTTTACTTACATAGATGATATTGTGACAAAGACATAAGCGATTGTAACCATAAAAATAGTACCAACCAAACCTGCAATAAAAGCTTTTATTCCATACAAACGGAATGACTGTGTATTAATCATAAGACCGAGGGCTGCCATTGCTGTTCCTATAAGAATATACGCAACCACTACTAGAAAATCACTTATTTGAACAGGTATTCTAATAAACGTATTTAATATGCTCATAGATAAAAAGCCTATGATAAACCAAGGAAATGGTAGCCTATTTCCTGCCGAATTATTATTAGTCATACGATACATGTGACCTATGATAATTGCAATTGGAACCAATAACAGTACACGAGTAAGCTTAATAATGACCGCAATATCCGTGGCGGATTTACCACGAACATCTGCGGCAGCAACTACATGTGCTAACTCATGAAGTGATAAACCAGACAGTATTCCATATTGGATATCTGATAAAGGCAACTTAGCTGAAATAAGTACAAATATAAGTGTAAATAAAGTTCCTAATAATGCTATTACAGCAATACTAATCGTAATTTGGTCATTTTTTGCCCTCATCTGTGGAGCAATTGCTACAATTGCGGCTGCCCCGCAAATTCCTGTCCCACAAGCAGTTAATAATCCAATATTGTTATCTACATTCACTCTTTTACTAATCACCATTATTACAATAATCGTAATAACAACAATGGTTATTAATCCAGTTAGAACGTTTGTTCCTATCTCGATAATTGATTTTATATTAAGACGAATCCCAAGAAGTATAATACCTAAGCGCAGAAGTTTTTTGCTAGAAAATTCAATTCCATATGAGTAATCTTGTTCAACTCCTAAAACTAAGCGCCACATCATCCCTAATATTAGTGCTATGACTAATGCACCTACCATTTCTAAATATGGTAGAGTCGCTAGAAATTTAGCAACAGTTGCAAGTATAAATGTTAAAAAAACTCCAATTAAAAATGGTCGATTATTTTCCTTTATACGTGATTTTCTGTGAATTTGCGGCTGATTTTCTTGCAGTAATGTCAAAAGGACCACCTCATTTCTTAAACCCATCTTACGTTGATAAAAAGAAAAGGGGAAATGAGATATTATTATGATGATCATAGGAAATTCTAATAACAGCGTAGCCTTCTTCTACAAGTGTGTACATGAATTAACTACATATGATAAAAGCTGATATTACATAAATTATTTTAACTGCTTAGTTTTACAAAATCTTGTATAGTTGTAATAAGTTAAATGCTGTTACAATCTTCTAGCATTTTAAACTTTCAGTTCAAAGTAAAGTGAGGACAAGAGATGAATATTGATGCGTTAAAAATTTTTGTTACAGTAGCAAAATACAAAAACTTTTCTCGAGCTGCTGAACATTTAAACTTTTCACAACCGACTATTAGTTTACATATACGCAATTTAGAAGAAGAATTTAACGAACAGCTTCTTTATCGTTCGCCAAAATATGTTGAATTAACAAAGGCTGGTAAAGTGTTGTATAGAAACGCAAATAAAATTTTAACGTTGTATAGCAATACGAAAGATGAGATTAATCATTTAAGTAATATTGTAAGTGGAAGCATAAAGATCGGAGCGAGTTATACAATTGGAGAATATTTATTACCGAAGTATTTAGCGCAGTTTACATCTGCACACCCAGATGTTGATATTGAAGTTATGATAAAAAATACAGAAGAAATAACAGAGTTAATAAGACAAGCTCGTTTAGATATAGGACTGATAGAAGGTAAGATCGTAAACAATGATCTTGTTGTAAAGCCCTTTTTAGAGGATGAAATGGTTCTTGTTACATCTCCTTCATCACCAATCGCTTCAAAAGATGATATTTTACCAACTCAGCTTAATAATCAAACTTGGATATTTCGAGAGATTGGCTCTGGAACTCGAGCATATAGTGATTATTTAATCAAAGAATGGAATTTATCAATTATGCGCTCTTACATATTTAATTCAAGTCAAGGGATTAAGGAAGCGGTTCTGAATAATCTTGGTATAGCCGTTCTGTCACATATTATAGTGGAAAAAGAATTAGAACGTGGTGAACTCGTAGCGATTTCAATAAATAAAGCACATTTCACAAGAACGCTATCATTTATTCATCAAACCAGTCATTCATTTTCTATGGCTGAACGAGTTTTTGTGAATGAGATTTTAGAAAAATAGGAATATGATAATTGTTCATATGAAAGATATATCGGATTATCTAGTAGAAATGAAGATATATCTTTATTTTTTTATAGTGTGTCTTTATAATGTTTAACAAATACTAAACATTTAGTATTAAATGTTTAGTTAAATGGAGGAGTGATTAAATGACACGAACAATGGTACTTGGGCTTCTTAAAGCTAATGGACCAATGTCAGGTTACGAAATTCAACGAATGATGGAATCATCGAATACAGAAATGTGGGCAAATGTGAAGCCTGCTTCCATTTACCATGCATTGAAAAAACTACAAAAAGAAGAAAAGGTTGAATTAGAGACAGTTGAACAAACAGGCTTAAGAACGAAGTCCATTTTTAGAATTACAACGAAAGGAGAAGCTGAATTAAATCGTTTACTCATTGAGTCATTGACAACATCTTCAGTAGTATTTCCGACAGCTTTATATACATCGTTAACGTTTATAGAAAATATTTCAAATGATGAAATATTATTATCATTGGAAAAACAGAAAAACGAAGTCATTTATATTTATGAAACGATGAAGTCAGGCTATGAAGAGAAAGAAAAAATGATTGGGTCTATACCACATCAAGTGAAAATAATATTTGAAAATATGTATAGCCAATGTGAATTGCAACTGAAATGTATTAATGACATGATCGAGTTTGCGAGGGGAGGAAAAAAGAGTGGTAAAGAACAAGCAAAAAACATCAAATAAAACTGTGCTATTCATCGTGTCAATGGCGATATTTACCGATATGTTAATGTATGGTTTAGTTGTACCATTTCTACCCATTTATGCTACTGATCTAGGAGCATCTCAATCTTTCGTAGGTATATTGTTTGCTAGTTATGCTATTGCTTTATTCATAGCTACCCCATTTTCTGGAGCCTTGGCAGATCGAATTGGAAGGAAGAAAATGATTACGATAGGGCTGCTAGGCTTAGGGGTAACTACAATAGTATTTGCAATGTCTACAACTTTGTGGCTCCTTGTTGTTGCACGTGCTTTGCAAGGTGTTGCTGCTTCAATTCCTTGGTCTGCAGGGCTTGCGTTTGTTGCGGATGTTTTCCCAAGTGAAGAACGGGGGAAAGCGATGGGTATAGCTATATCAGGTCAATCAGCTGGCGTATTATTTGGCCCTCTATTTGGCGGCTGGCTATTTGAATTAGGTGGATATAAGTTGCCTTTTTTTGTGGCTGGTGGGATCAGCTTATTAACAGCTCTTCTTAGCTTATTTTGTCTTCGGAGTATAACAGAGACAAAATCTGAGCGGTTCGTTTCATCTTTTGGCATACTTCGTCAAAGACAAATTGTTATCATCGCAGGAATCGCAGCAATAGGTGCAGCAGTTTTTGCGAGTATTGAGCCAACTTTACCGTTACACATAACAAATAACTTACAGGCCTCACCAGGAATGATTGGATTACTCTTCGTTATTCCACCACTATTTTATGGAATAATAGCACCTATTATTGGGATTGTGTCTACTAAAATAGGACATGTGAAATCGGTCATGTTCGGTATTGTACTAGTTGCAGTTGTATTACCGTTAAATGCTCTGCCACAATCCATCGGGTATCAAGCTGTCACACTTGCCTTGTTAGGAGTTAGCCTTGGAATCGTACTTACACCAGCTCTTCCTAAATTGGCTGATATATCAGAACAGGCCGGTGTTACTTCACAAGGTATCATATTCGCAGTGTTCAATACTGCATATTCGTTTGGTATGATTGTTGGTCCATTAATGGCTAGCTTATTGACTGCATCCTTTGGACTTACGATCGCATATGCAACGATAAGTATTCTCTTCCTTATATACTTAATTCCTTTATACAAACTTTCAAATACTCATTCTAAAGAGGTTAATACAACATGAATAAGAGGGGGGAACGAATGAGTTATTCAAAGGTATTAAGCGAGTTTAATATAATAGAAGGCGTCCACGAGAATGAACATCGTATTATTATTCAGGTAGCCAAAAAGAATCATCCCTCACATTGTCCGTATTGTCTGTTAATGGCTAACTTATATAAATATGGAACTAGAAAACAAATGATTGTCGATATCCCTATTCGTTCAAAACAAGTAATTTTAGAGATTAACAGGAAAAGGTATAAGTGTAAAGAATGCTTTACAAGCTTTTGGGAACCTTTAGAAAGTGTTGATCAAAGAAGACTGATGACGACAAGGCTTGTGAAATTTATAGAAAGGGAGACTATGAAAAATAAATTTATAGACGTCGCTAGAGCAATAGGAGTGAATGAGAAAACGGTAAGAAACGTCCATAAAGATTATGTGAAAGACAAAGAGACTCATTAGCAAAAAAGAATGAAAGGTGATTCTAGGGATTAAATAGTATGTGAAAAAGCCTATTCTTTTTAAGAAGGCTCTTTTTTTGTTGTTATTGAGCCTACTTTAGACATCACAACCAATATTATGAAATTGACCCTCATTTTATATGTGAGAATTGCCACGAAAACTTTATTTATACGTATTTATTTCTTAGTACAATACACAGCCAATAAAAAAGATTACCAATACATAATTCCACAGTGAAAATATCTACGAGGCTACGAATAGAGCCATAAATATTGCTTTATAGCGCTTGAAATGATTAATGGAAAGGTATAACTACTTAATCCATAGATTATACCTTCTTAGTTTAATAGCAAGTATTGATATAAGTAACTAACTTAGATGTACTAAGTTAGTTACCTTCTATAACATCTGAAAAATTTCTAGAAGCGATCCAGGTGATCAAGTAGCTTAATAAACTACTGCTGAAAAAAATGATGAACCCTGGAAAGGTACTTGAAATGAAGTATATGCCAATTACTCCAAGTGCCATCATAATAGTTCTAATTGGATGTAGGATGCCTATAGAAAATGCACGTTGAATATATTGGAATATATTTAATTCATAATGAGCATATATAGGAAATAGATTTAGAATTGTTATGATAAATAATGCAGTTAGTAGCAATGTACTTCCAAGTAAGATAATACCTAAAGCACTATTAAGCGATTTCACGTATACATAATCTATGTATAACCCAAACCCTAAGACAATTAGTAAAAAACCTAACATATTTGCCTTCAAGAAATCACTTCGAAAATAACTCCAAAAAGTCTTAAAAATAGGGATGTCTATATCGCCTTGAATCCACTTTCTGGAGATAGAGAACATCGCGGTTGTCGCAGGGAAAATGCCCAAAAAAACTAAACCAACTAATGAAAATAAAATCCAATAAAGATTAAGTAGTATGAATCGTGTAATCCACTCGGTTATCGTATAGATCCTCTCCATGTTATGTAACCCTCTTTCTTCAAGGCTGTTTTCGCTTTGATGGTTGTTAAAATACGTATACTACTTTTCTTCTACAAAGCGATGACAAAAAGCAGTAACCAAATATTCGATAAGAGCCTTCTTTAAATATCAGTCAAAAATTCAATAATTTTTGTACATATTATTTAGTATAGAATTTCAGCCTTTAATCAGTCAATAAACAGAAATTTCAGCATAAAAAAGAGTTCTCTTACTATAGTCAATAATTAATTGAGAATTATCTTATAGTAATAAAATAAAGAAAATACTTGAAATAGTATTGTAATTGTAATAACAAATAAAAACTCAGAATAGTATAAAAATAGCGATTGTAGTTACCTAGAGTAGGAAGGTGAAACTATTAATGTCAACGTTATTGGAAGTAAAAAATTTAAAGACATACTTCTTTCGTAAAAAGAGAGCTATTCCAGCAGTTGATGGAGTTGATATAAAAATTAATAAAGGAGAAACAGTAGCTTTAGTTGGCGAATCTGGTTCAGGTAAGAGTATAACATCGCTATCGATTATGAGACTAGTTCCGAGTCCTGGCGGAAAAATAGTGGATGGTCAAATTCTTTATGATGGAAAAGATCTGGTGGAAATACCAGAAAAAGAGATGTTGAAAGTGCGAGGAAATGACATTTCGATGATTTTCCAAGAGCCTATGACATCATTAAATCCTGTGTTGAAAATTGGTGAACAAATAACAGAAGTTTTAATCTACCATCAAAAAATGTCAAAGGCTGAAGCAAGAATTAAGGCAATCGAATTATTAGACATGGTTGGTTTTTCTCAAGCAGATGAAATCATAGATGAATACCCTCATAGATTATCAGGAGGGATGAGACAAAGAGTAATGATTGCAATGGCTATGAGCTGTAATCCTAAGTTATTAATAGCGGACGAACCTACAACTGCTTTAGATGTTACTATCCAAGCGCAAATATTGGATTTAATGAGAAATTTAAGCAAAAAATTCAACACTTCAATTCTATTAATTACACATGATTTAGGTGTTGTTTCAGATATAGCAGATAGAGTTGTAGTTATGTATTGCGGCCAAGTTGTTGAGGAAGCAAATGTAGAGGAATTATTTGATAATCCACTTCACCCATATACTGAAGGTCTAATGAATTCTGTACCTTCCATAGATGGTGAAATAACACGCTTACAATCAATTGAAGGGACTGTTCCTTCCCCAGAGCACTTACCGAAAGGCTGTCGTTTTGCACCACGTTGTTCAAAGGCATTTGATCAGTGCTTTAACGAAATACCCTTATTAACGAAAAAGGGTTCCAGGTCTGTACGCTGTTTTTTACATGAAGAAGAGGAGGAAGGAGTATGAGTGTAACATCAGTTGAAAAAAGTAAAGCGGTTCAAAACGATCAAACATCACCAATACTTCAGTTACACAACTTAAAAAAACACTTTCCTATAAAAAGTGGCATTTTACAAAGAGCAGCAGGTCACTTAAAAGCAGTGGATGGAATAAGTTTTTCCATTAACAAGGGAGAAACATTAGGTATAGTCGGCGAATCTGGTTGTGGAAAATCTACAATTGGACGTACAGTAATTAGACTGTATGAACCTACAGATGGAAAAATCATATTTAAAGGTCAAGATATTTCACATATGCGTGAAACTGAATTAAGGCAAAGTGTTCGGAAAGATATCCAAATGATCTTCCAAGACCCATATGCTTCATTAAATCCAAGAAAAACACTTCGTTCAATATTAAGAGAACCTTTGAAAATACACAACTTGTATAGTGGAAAAGAGCGTGATGAATATATTGGTCAATTATTAGAAAAGGTGGGTTTAAATTCTTCCTATATAAATCGTTATCCACATGAATTTTCCGGTGGACAGCGTCAACGTATTGGGATTGCCAGAGCCATTGCATTACATCCAGATTTAATTATCGCTGACGAAGCTGTTTCGGCATTAGATGTATCTGTACAAGCCCAAATCATCAATTTATTAGAGGATTTGCAAGAAGAATTTGGCTTAACTTATATTTTTATTTCACATGATCTAAGTGTTGTTAGACATATAAGCGATAGAGTTGGAGTAATGTACTTAGGGAACTTAATGGAACTAGCACCAAAAAGCAACTTATATTCAGAACCACTTCATCCATATACACAAGCCTTACTTTCTGCTGTACCCGTAACGAAGAATAAGGGAACTGTTCCAAGGGAAAGAATCGTTCTACAAGGGGATTTACCAAGCCCGGCTAATCCACCGACAGGTTGTGTATTTCATACGAGGTGTCCCGCAGCAAAAGATGAATGTAGCAAGATTGTACCTCAAATAAATGAAGTGAAAAAAGATCATTTTGTTGCATGCCACTTATATAAATAAATTTAGGGACACAAATTCTTAGAAGGGGGGAGATAAGATTTTATAAATAATTCTAGTCATTACTATTATTAATTCTTAGGGGGGAGTAAAAACGTGAAATTGAGTAAATCAAGTTGGCTTTTATTAAGTCTAATGTTAGTATTTGCACTATTTTTAGCAGCGTGTGGAAATGAAGCAGATGAGCCATCTACTGCGCAAAAAGATCCTGTAACAACAAGTGATGGTGAAAGTGAAGGTGAAGAGGAAGAGGAAGTAGAAGAAACTGAAGATCCAGCAACTACTAATGAACCACAATCTGGTGGAACGTTAATTATGGGCTCTATAGGCGGTCCAACTTTATTTAATTCCATCTACTCTCAAGACGCTTCAAGTGGAGATATTCAAAATCTTATTTTCTCTTCACCAGTTATTGCTAACCCTAACCTTGAAGTGGAATATGACTTAGCAACAGATATTCAAAGCTCTGAAGATGGCTTAACAGTTACTGTAACACTTAGAGATGATGTAAGGTTTCATGATGGTGAGCCACTTACCGCAGATGACTTAGTATTCACATACAGTATTCCTATAAGTGATGAATATATTGGTCCACGAGGTGGAGATTTTGAATCAATAGAAAGCATTACAAAAATTGATGATTATACTGTTGAATTTAAACTAAATGAGGTAAATGTAGGGTTTATTCCAACAACATTAAACTACCAGGTTTTACCTGAACATATATTAAAAGATGTACCGATTGCAGAATTAGGCTCACATGAGTTCAATACGAAAAACCCAATTGGATCAGGACCTTTTATTTTTGATGAGTGGAGAGACGGAGAGTACGTGAAAGTTGTGCGGAACGATGATTACTTTTTAGGCGCGCCTTATCTTGAAGAGATCATTTACAAAATTGTTCCTGATCAAAATGCGTTACTAGCACAACTTCAAGCGGGAGATGTGGACTATTATCCTTCTGTTCCAGAAAGTGAAATTGACACGGTTAGGGGATGGGCTGATAGTGCTGGCGTTGTCATTGAAGAAGGTCTCGGATTACAGTATAACTTTATTGCTTATAACCAACAAAATGAGATGTTTCAAGATAAAAGAGTTCGTCAAGCACTTACGCATGCTGTAGACCGTGAAGGTATCATTGCAGCCGTTTTGAATGGTGGTGGACAAATAGCACACGTACCGGAAAGTCCTTTATCATGGGCGTATAGTGACGATGTTCCAGTATTTGAGTATGACCCAGAAAAAGCGAAGCAATTATTGGCAGAAGCTGGATGGGAGGATACTGATGGTGATGGATTCTTAGATAAAGACGGTAAAAAGTTTGCATTTGAAGTTAAAACGAACCAAGGTAATAAAATTAGAGAAGATATAACAGTTATTTTAAAACAACAATTAGAAGAAATTGGTATTGAAGTAACGCCAAATATTATGGAATTCAGTGCTTTTGTAACATCCATTACAGCTCCAAACTGGGATTATGATGCGCTAATATTAGGTTGGCTTCTAAACACATTCCCAGATCTAAATGAAATTTACCACTCAAGTCAAAGAGAACAAGGGATGAACTTTGTTTGGTATTCAAACCCTGAACTGGATATTTTATTAGAAGAAGCAAAATCACTAACTGATAGAGATGAATATAAGGATGCATATGCTGACATTTACAAAATTGTTGCAGAAGACCAACCTTACACATTCTTGTATTATCCTACAAGATATCAAGCCATTCCTTCAAACTTACAAGATTATACTTTCCACTCAAGGCTTGATGTATACCATCCATATAAATGGTGGTTAAAACAGGAATAGACAGTTATTACGATTAGAAGAGGGGTGGGCTTCCCTCCCCTTCATTGTTATTGAAGGCAAAGTATTATACAAATTGTAAAATTTCATAATACTTTAGATAGATATAGAGAATATGTATGAAAAGGAGAGGGAGGTGCAACTTGTTAGCATATATCGTCCGTAGACTCTTCATGACTATTCCCTTATTGTTAGGCATAACAATTATTTCTTTTGTCATTATCCAAATGGCTCCTGGAGACCCAACTGCCTTGTTAATAGACCCAAGTATTAGCCCCGCTGATAAAGAAAAAATGATAGAAAATTACGGTTTGAACGACCCTATTCATGTCCAATATTTAAAGTGGGTTGGAAATATGTTGCAAGGTGACTTCGGAACATCTTTACTAAAAAAAGGAACTCCAGTATCTGAAATGATCATGAACAGGCTACCTAATACTCTATTGTTAATGCTTGTAGCTACAGTGTTAGCGTTTTTAATTTCAATCCCATTAGGTGTTTACTCAGCTACGAGGCCTTATTCAAAATTAGATTATGGTATTACAGTAACTTCTTTCTTAGGACTTGCTACTCCAAATTTTTGGTTAGGACTTATTTTGATTATGTTTTTTTCGGTAAAACTTGGCTGGTTTCCTACAGGTGGTGTTGCTAACCTCACAGGCCCGTCAGGTTTATGGGATCGCATTCATCATTTAATATTACCTGCATTCGTGTTAGCTTCAGCAGATATGGCTAGCTTAACGAGGTATACACGTTCAAGTATGATTGATGTAACGAAACAAGATTATATGAGAACTGCACGGGCAAAAGGGTTAAAGAGAGGTACGGTTATATATAAACACGGTTTAAGGAACGGCTTAACACCAGTTATTACTATATTTGGAGTTATGCTACCGACATTTATCGGTGGATCAGTTATAGTTGAACAAGTTTTTGCTTGGCCTGGTCTTGGTCGTTTATTTTTTGAATCAGCATTTAAAAGGGACTATCCAGTTATTATGGCATTAACTGTTTTATCTGCAGTATTAGTTATTATTGGTAATATGATAGCAGACATATTATATGCGGTCTTTGATCCACGGATTGAGTATAAATAGGGGGGATTATCGTGTCACAAATGAACAATATGCCTGAACCGACTAGAGAACAGCTATTGAACCCCATTCTTAACGAAAAGCCGGATACGTATACGAAGATTTTCGCGCGAAAATTTTTAAAAAATAAACTCGCAGTATTTGGAGCAGTTGTGCTAACAATCATCATACTTGCAGCAATATTTGCACCACTTTTAACACCATATTCTCCAAATGAACAGAGCTTAATAGATAAGCTTAAACCTCCGAGTAGTGAGAATCTATTAGGGACTGATAAATTTGGCAGAGATATATTTACGAGAGTATTGTATGGAGGTAGAGTTTCATTACTTGTTGGCTTTTCATCAATTGCAGGGGCGATAACAATTGGAACGTTTATAGGGGCGATTGCTGGTTATTTTGGTAGACGTATTGATTCATTTCTTATGAGGTTTGTTGATATACTTCTTTCAATTCCTACGATTTTCTTATTAATAACTTTGGTTACGATTTTTCAACCAGGTGTAGATAAATTAATTCTCATATTTATTTTTACTGGGTGGATGACGACTGCACGTTTAGTCAGAGGTGAGTTTCTTTCACTTAGAACTCGTGAATTTGTCCTTTCTGCTAAAACGATTGGTGCAAAATCGTGGTCTATTATCTTTACACATATATTACCTAACGCACTAGGGCCGATTATTGTTGTGGCAACCTTAAACATTGGCCAGGTTATATTAATCGAAGCGGCATTAAGCTACTTGGGCTTGGGGATACAACCTCCGAGGCCGAGCTGGGGTAATATGCTACAAGATGCCCAAAACTATACGATCATGTTAAAAGCATGGTGGTATCCGTTATTTCCTGGATTAATGATTCTAATAACGGTATTATGTTTTAATTTTGTAGGAGATGGATTACGAGATGCCTTCGATCCCAAAAACGAGTAAATAAAAGCCAAGGTGATTTACCTGGCTTTTTTAAGTTCTATACAAAGTAATACACGTAAGATTTGTTGCTTAAAAATTATTGACAAAAAGATGAAGAACTGACAACTTGTTTACTAGCAAATTAACATATATAAAATAGGTTCACGAAGTGCACTGTATTTTTTTGATGGTTTTATAGCAGTTGTGTTCTAAGAAATAAACAAAGCATGCACTTAGCACCTTTTCTTATTAAAGCCGATGACAATCGCATAAAAACACCTCTAGCTGTCCACATTAACAACAAAGTTTCTGTAAGCTGTTTTTGTATTTATTATTACGCATATACTAACTAAAGCCTTTGACAGCTTTTCATCTCTCAAGAGGGTAAAAGTTGTATTGTTTCATTTTACGATTCAAACGTATACAAAAGGTAGTGTTCTCATTGAATGTTGCTTTGCGTTCAACAATATAAGCACGTAAAGTTCTACCGTTCGTGTTTTCTGCTTTTACAATTGTTGAGTTCTTATAAAACTCGCCTAACTGTCCATTTTGAGTGAAAATAGGGACAAAGTATACGAACAGAGCCAATAAAAAATACTTGAATTGATTAATTTCCTTGAACAGTATTGATTTTGTTATAACATTGATACTGCGTAATGAGGTGTGTTAATAACGTGCGAGCTCAAATTATATCAGAACTGGAACATATAGAGAGGGATGAACAAGTTAAAATAATTTTTGCTTGTGAAGCAGGCAGCAGGGCGTGGGGGCTTCAATCGAATGATAGTGATTTCGATGTGAGGTTTTTTTATATACATCATACAGATTGGTATTTGTCCATTGAACATAAGAGAGATGTCATTAACAAGCCTATATCCGATTTATTAGATATTAGTGGCTGGGATATTCGGAAGGCATTACAGCTTTATAAAAAATCAAATCCTTCCATATTTGAGTGGTTAAAATCGTCGATTATTTATGCTGAACATGACCAAGTAATGAAAGATTTTCGAAAAATGATTCCATATGCATTTTCTGAAAAAAAATGTATGTATCATTATTTACATATGGCGAAAAGAAATTATCATAACATATTGTCCAAAGAAAGTGTCACTGCAAAACAATACCTTCAAATTATACAACCTCTCTTATGCTGTAAGTGGATCGAAATGTATCACTCGCCACCATCTGGCCAATTTCGAAAGATTATGTATGCGACAATTCCAAAAGAAGGTTTAATTGAAGAAATAGCTAATTTAATTTATATGAAGCGAAAAGGTATCATTGAGGTAGGGAATTCCAAAACGCTCGTACAGTTTATTGAACAACAATTAATTACAATTGAAAGAGTTGTTCAAACCCAGCTAGCATCGAAATGTGAAAAATATGAACCATTTAACCAGATTTTTCTAAATGCACTTCAAGAAATTTGGGGATATGATAAAAATAACTCTTTTTAAAGTGATTAATTACATACATTGGCTAACAACCTGCTATGGTGGTTATCTTATTGTAAATAAAGTAAAATAATAAATAGTATACAAGATTACTAGGAGGGGAGATTTTTATGTCTCTTCGTTTTGTTATTGGAAGAAGTGGTTCTGGAAAGACACAGACATGTATAAATGAGGTTCATCAACTGTTGATTAACGATCCAATGGGAGATCCAATCATTTATTTAGTACCGGATCAAATGACGTTTCAATCGGAGTATGAATTAATTAATAGACCAGGGATAAAAGGCATGATTCGTGCTCAAGTGTATAGTTTTTCAAGACTTGCATGGCGTGTACTTCAAGAGACGGGAGGGATTAGTAGATACCATTTATCAACTGTAGGTGTATCTATGCTGCTTAGAAAGATCATTGAGCATAGGAAGAACGAACTTAAGGTGTTCTCAAAGGCAGCTGAAAAATCAGGCTTTATTACTCATGTTGAAGGAATGCTCACAGAGTTAAAGCGTTATTGTATAGATGCAAATGAACTTAAACAAACTCATGAACAGTTGATTGTAAATGAAGATCAACCTAATAAACAAGTACTAGCTGACAAATTATACGATTTACACATGATTTATCAAGATTTAGAAGCGCATCTATTAATGAAATATATTGATTCAGAAGATTATTTGAGGCTATTAGCTGAAAAAATGGCACAATCATCATACTTACAAAATGCACATATTTATGTGGATGGTTTTCATAGCTATACACCCCAAGAGCTAGATGTCCTAGTACAAATGATGAAAACAAGCAAGCGGGTTTCTATTACATTGACTACAGATGAACAATATGATGACTATCCCCCTCATGATTTACATCTATTTAGAATGACTGGGAGGACATATCAAACTATTACTCGATTAGCAAAAGAGGCTTCCATCGACATTGAGTCACCTGTTCACTTGGTCGAAAATATGAGACATGCATTACAACCTTCATTACGGCATCTAGAGCAATCGCTAGAGTCTCGGCCTTCTATACCATTTCAACAGCGTTCAAATATTACATTATATCAAGCTGTTAATCGTCGAGCAGAGGTGGAAGGCGTCGCTAGAGAAATTACTAGACTCGTAAGAGATGAGGGGTATCGTTATCGTGATATAGCGCTCTTCATTCGTAATTCAAATGATTATTATGACTTAATAGATACGCTATTCACAGATCACCAAATCCCATTTTTTATTGATCAAAAACGTTCCATGCTCCATCATCCGTTGATTGAATTAATTCGCTCGAGCTTAGAGGTAGTGACAGCTAATTGGCGCTATGATGCAGTTTTTCGGTGTGTAAAAACAGATTTATTATTTCCTCAGGATGTCAATATCAATACGTTACGTGAAGAAATGGACTATCTAGAAAACTATGTGTTAGCGTACGGAATTCATGGGGATAAATGGACGAATAAGAAACGTTGGGAGTATCGACGCTTTCAGGGGCTTGATTTAGATTCATATGTGAAGACAGATGAAGATGTATTAATTGAAAATAGAGTAAATGATTTACGAAATATGATTGTACCATCGTTGAATAGCCTGCAAAAAAGACTTACCAAAGCGAAATGTGGTCGAGAGATGTGTGAAGCAATTTATACCTTTTTAGAAGAGCTTCACATTCCTGCTAAGCTTACAGCAATGAGAGATCAAGCTGAAGCTGATGGTCACTTAGTAGAAGGTAGTGAACATAGTCAGGTTTGGAAAGCTGTAATAGATTTACTTGACCAGTATGTAGAGGTATTAGGGGAAGAAGTATTACCATTACATGTATTTACGAGTATTATCGAGACGGGATTAGAAAGTATGCAGTTTGCTCTAGTGCCACCAGCGATAGACCAGGTCCTCATCGCACATTTTGATCGTTCTCGCTATATTAATATTAAAGCGTCGTTTATTCTTGGGGTAAATGAAGGTGTCATCCCTTTAAAGCCTACAGATGAGGGTGTTTTATCAGAGGTTGAAAGAGGGATGCTCCATGAAATAGGAGTAGAGCTAGCTCCTGGTGGTCGAGAACAGCTCTTAGACGAATCTTTTCAAATATATATGGCATTGTCATCTCCAAATGAATATTTGTATATTTCCTATCCTTTGGCGAATGATGAAGGGAAATCACTCATCCCTTCCAGTTTAATTAATAGAATAAAAGATTTATATCCAGAGTTAGAAGACAAAGTGCTTGTGGGTGATACGAGTGAGCTAACAACTGCTGAAGAGCAGCTAACTTTTGTAACTAGTCCAACAGTCACGCTATCTCATGTTGCTACTCAATTACAAGCATGGAAGAAAGGATATCCTGTAGAACCACTTTGGTGGGATGTATACAACTTTATTGTTAGTGATGCCTACTGGAAAACAAGAGGAAATAGAGTATTTCAAAGTCTTTTTTATGAGAACAAAGAACAGCCATTAAAGATTGAAACAACGAAAAAGCTCTATGGTGACACAATTAAAGCAAGTGTATCTCGAATGGAACGCTTCAAAGGTTGTCCGTTTTCGCACTTTGCCTCACACGGTTTAAAATTGAAGGAGAGACAGTTATTTCGTTTAGAGGCACCTGATATAGGACAATTATTTCATTCAGCGTTAAAAATGATTTCTGATAAGCTTCGAAATCAACACGTAGATTGGTCAGAATTGTCACAAGAACAATGTCAACTGTTAGCTATTGAAGCTGTCGAAAAACTAGCTCCTCGATTACAAAATGAAATTTTATTGAGTTCGAATCGACATCATTATGTGAAGCGTAAATTGCAGCATGTGCTCATTCGTGCTTCGATCGTTTTAAGTGAGCACGCAAGAGCAAGTGGATTTACACCAGTTGGCTTAGAGCTACCATTTGGAGCAGGTGAAGAATTGCCTGCTATTACATTTCAGTTACCGAATGAAACAAAAATGGAATTAGTCGGAAGGATTGACCGTGTTGATAAAGCGGTTGGCTCACAAGGAGTATTACTCCGAATAGTTGATTATAAATCCAGTGCAAAAGAGTTAAATTTAGCTGAAGTTTATTATGGTTTAGCTCTACAAATGCTCACATATTTAGATATTGTTATTACCCATTCAACAAAGTGGATAGGTCAGCAGGCGAACCCGGCTGGTGTTCTCTACTTTCATGTGCATAATCCAATGCTTCAAACAAAAGGTAAGCTAGCTGCTAATGATATTGAGAAAGAGTTATTGAAACAATTTAAAATGAAGGGCTTGCTTCTAGGGGATGAAGAGTCCATACGTTTAATGGATCAATCGCTAGAAGTCGGTCGTTCCGATATTGTAAGTGCTGGTATTAAAAGGGGTGGTGGCTTCTATGCTGGTTCATCGATAGCTTCAGCAGAGGAGTTCTCAAACTTACGTAAACATGTGAAAAACATATTTACTGATATAGGAACCCATATTATGGACGGTGATGTATCAATTTCGCCTTATAAGTTAAAGGAGAAAACCCCTTGTACATTTTGTTCTTATAAACCGTTCTGTCAGTTTGATGAGTCATTTAAGGATAATCAATATCGAATATTATCAGATGAAAAAGATCATCGTATTTTAGAAAAAATTAGTAAGGAGGTTGAAGAGAATGAATAGTCATCTCCCTCCAAAACCAACTGGAAGTCAATGGACAGATGAGCAATGGCATGCAATTGTTGCGAAAGGGCAAAGTACATTGGTTGCTGCGGCAGCGGGATCTGGGAAAACAGCAGTATTAGTTGAGAGGATCATAAAAAAAATCACTTCTATTGAAGACCCGATTGATGTTGATCGATTACTCGTTGTTACATTCACCAATGCGTCAGCCGCTGAGATGCGTAGTAGGGTTGGTGAAGCTATTGAGCAGGCGATTAAGGAAGATCCTAGTTCACTCCACTTACGAAAACAACTAAGTTTGTTAAATCGTGCATCTATATCAACATTACACTCATTTTGTTTAGAAGTGATTCGTAAATACTATTACTTAATTGATATTGACCCAAGCTTTCGCATTGCTGATGAAGTGGAAGGAGAGCTCATAAGAGAAGAAGTTATTGAGGATATGTTTGAAGAGTATTACGGGATGGAAAACAATGACCAATTTTTTCAATTAGTCGATTGTTATTCAAATGATCGAAATGATGCTGATGTGCAAGTATTAATAAAAAAAATGTATGATTTTTCTCGGTCACATCCGTCACCTAATGATTGGCTAAACTCAGTCATTAAAATGTACGAAATTCCCGAAAATACCTCTATCGAAGACTTGCCATACTATAACTATTTATTAGCAGATATTAATATTCAGCTTGAAGGAGCAAGAGGTTTGCTTGAACAAGCGTTAACAATTACAAAACAACCGTCAGGGCCTGCACCTCGAGCAACAAATATTGAAGATGACTTAGAGCAGCTTAGTCGCATTAATAGTGCTAAGAATCGTTCGTGGAATGAACTATATGAAGAAATGCAAGGTTTATCGTTTTCTCGAGCTAAAGTTTGTCGTGGTGATCAGTTTGATGACATACTCATAGAAAAAGTGACAAAGCTTCGAAAGAAAGCTAGAGATATCATTGAAAAACTTCATGATGAATTGTTTAGGCGTAAGCAAGAATTGTTATTAAATGATATACATGAAATGGAGCCTACGGTAAAAACGCTCGTAACTTTAGTTAAGGAATTTGCAATAAGATTTGAGAGAGTCAAACAAGGAAAAGGTCTTGTAGATTTTGCAGATTTAGAACATTATTGTTTGCAAATTTTACGCAAAACAAACACCGCTGTTGAAGAATTCATACCATCTGAAGCTGCTCTCGACTATCGTGAGCAATTTCAAGAAGTTTTAGTGGATGAATACCAAGATACTAACATGGTTCAAGAATCAATTATTCAATTTGTTACAACAAATGAAGAACATGTCGGTAACTTGTTTATGGTAGGTGATGTGAAGCAATCCATTTATCGCTTCCGTCTTGCGGAACCGTTACTATTTTTAAGTAAATACAAACAGTTCAGTACGGTAGGAAAAGAAAGTGGGCTACGAATCGATTTAGCGAAAAATTTCCGAAGTCGTTCCGAAGTATTAAATGCTACAAATTATATATTTAAGCAATTGATGAATGAATCTGTTGGTGAAATTGATTATAACAGTGATGCGGAATTAAAGCTAGGTGCGCTTGACTATCCACCAAATGATAAAATGGAAACAGAATTTACATTAATCGAGAAAGATCTAGACGATGTGGAACCACCAGCACATCTTAGCGCCAAAGAAGAAGGAGTTCATTCTTTTGATCCGATTGAGCTAGAGACAGCCCAATTAGAAGCACGTTTTATGGCTAGTAAAATTAAAGAACTTATTAATGAGCCATTTGAGGTATTTGATCGCAAGACAAAAATGAACCGTCGTGTTGCATACAGAGATATCGTTATTTTGCTTCGTTCAATGACATGGGCGCCCCAAATCATGGAAGAGTTTAAGCAACAAGGCATTCCAATATATGCGAATTTATCAACAGGTTATTTCGAAGCGACAGAAGTTGCAATTATGCTATCCTTGCTTAAAGTGATAGACAATCCTTTGCAAGATATTCCACTCGCATCTGTCCTTCGTTCACCTATCGTTCAACTGAATGGGGAGGAACTTGCAAATATTCGCTTGAAAAAGAAGAAAGGTACTTATTATGAAGCACTAACAAGCTTTTTGAAGGGTGCACCTGAAGAACATGAAAAAGAGTTATATGAGAAGATAAGTAATTTTTATGAAGGTCTTCAAACATGGCGCATGAAAGCGAGAAATGGGTCCCTCTCTGAGCTTATTTGGAAAATATATAGAGAAACACAGTATTATGATTATGTAGGTGGTTTACCTGGTGGAAAACAACGTCAAGCAAATTTGCGGGCATTGTACGATAGGGCAAGGCAATATGAAGCAACGTCTTTTCGAGGCTTGTTCCGATTTTTACGATTTATTGATCGTATGCAAGACCGTGGAGACGACCTCGGTACGGCAAGAGCTATTGGGGAACAAGAGGATGTTGTTCGTTTAATGACCATTCACAGTAGTAAAGGCTTGGAGTTTCCAATTGTTTTTGTAAGTGGCTTGTCACGACAATTTAATAGACAAGATTTAAACAAATCGTATTTGTTAGATAAAAATTTGGGGTTTGCTTCTAAATATATTAATCCATCGCTTAGGATTAGCTATCCGACACTTCCGCAATTAACATTAAAAATGAAAATGAAAATGGAACTAATTGCTGAAGAAATGAGAGTTTTATATGTCGCGTTAACACGAGCCAAGGAAAAGTTATTCTTGGTCGGTACTGTGAAACAAGCCTCAAAGGTGATTAATGAATGGCAAGGCCAACTGTTAAATCAAGAATGGTTACTTTCAGATTATGATAGAGTATATGCAAAATCATATTTAGATTGGATTGGACCAACACTGATACGTCACCGACATAATGTAGCTTTGCGAAACGACGAAAACATCGATAAGTTGCCCGAAGAATTAACTAACTATCCTGCAAAGTTTCGGATAGAGATTAAACGATCAACTGAGTTTTTAGAACAAGATTGGAACAATCCTATAGAAGATGAACAAATTTTATCAGCAATTCGCAACGGACAATCAATAGATTTAGGTAGTTCATATCAGGAGCAAATGATTAACCGTTTAACATGGGATTATCCAAACGGTGATGCTACAAAATATCGATCTAAGCAGGCAGTATCAGAAATAAAGCGTATGCGTGAATCAATAGATGAGTTTAGTCATACATCTTTGTTGGCACAAAAACAGTTACCTATTGCTGAACGTCCATTATTTTTACAAGAAAAATCGATTTCTCCTGCTGAGAGAGGAACAGCGATGCATCTGTTCATGCAGCAAATCAAGCTATATGAGCCTATAACGATTGTAGGGTTGTCAGACCAGCTTGCTAAAATGGTTCTTCAAGAGATCATCACAGAAGAACAGTCAACAGTCATTTCTATAGAACAAATCCATGACTTTTTTCAAACTGAGTTGGGAGGCCGTCTAGTTAATGCTACGATGGTGAAGAGAGAGTTACCATTTAGTCTTGCGTTGCCAGCGAAGGAAGCTTATCCAAAATGGCAAATACAAGATGAAGAGACTGTTCTTGTTCAAGGAATGATTGATTGTGTATTTGAAGATGATCAAGGAGTAGTATTACTAGATTATAAAACAGATACAATTTCCGGTCGTTTTACAAATGGATTTGAAGAAGCTGAACCAATATTAACTAAGCGTTATCGCACTCAAATAGATTTGTACCGACATGCGCTTGAACAGATATGGCAACGAAAAATAGATGAATGCTACTTATTTTTCTTTGATGGGTCACACTTATTACGCATGTAAAAATACATAGCAACTCTTCCTAGGAATTCCGTAAG
The DNA here is from genome assembly GCF_033963835.1 of Cytobacillus sp. IB215665. Taxonomy (NCBI): domain Bacteria; kingdom Bacillati; phylum Bacillota; class Bacilli; order Caryophanales; family Bacillaceae; genus Cytobacillus; species Cytobacillus sp. IB215665. The sequence continues at coordinate 161,688 of NZ_JAXBME010000003.1, read as the reverse complement.
AGTTGCTATGCATTTGCTGTTTGCGGCTGATCTACTAAATCTGGATCACCAGTATTTGTAAAGCTAATTCCGTTTGTTACAATGAAGAAGTTACCTGAAACAGAAGAACCTGAACCAGTATAAGATTTTTCCTGTGTTTTCGGCGATATATAAAAGGAATCTCCAAAGTTTATCACTCCGCCAGAGACAGTGTTAATATTAACGGGTCCAACGATTGAAGGCATAGACTACACCCTTTATTAGAGTATCCATATTAGTTCAACATGTTGAATGAGTAGTATATATTCCTTATCTTATTTATGTGTGAATGTATAACTTGTCATTTCAATATTTATGTTATGCACTTCGTTTATAAATGTTCATTGATTCTCTTCATTACTTTCCAATTGTCGAATGTTCTTCACACGATCAACAGCATCAATTTCATCGATCGAACCTATTTGAACTAAAGATGAAGCGGCTATCCCGATGATTCTAATGTTACGTACATGTATCGTTGGATTTTCGTTGTGAAAAGCAACAGAAACAGGCTCTCTGTCTGGTGGTTTAGGGATAACCTGTGAGTAAATTTCATCTTCGAAATTACCTTCATTTGAAAAAAATAGCGGATATTCTCTCCTAACTGCAAAAACTCTAGCAAGCGGCGTAAAGGATACCGAATCACCAATATGAAAGACCGAGCTTAATGACACATCAACAATTCTTATTTTGTTAACAACAGATACTCTCCGTAGCATCGTGTTATCCTCAAAGTGCAGTTGAAGGTGGCGCTGTAGGAACAAATGGAACAAATGGTGCAACTGCGCCGATTATTAAAGATTCTGGCGGGGTATCAAATATAGATGATAAAGTTATTGAATGTGTGTCGCCGACTAAAAAAACTGAAGAACTAGATACACCAATCATTCTAATGTCTCCTACACATAAATTCCGGTTTGTTACAGTAAAATTCATTTATCTTCTCCTCCTATGTTTCTTGGAAAATGTTGAATGAAAGCGAGAAATGAGTTTTCTATATCTTTTTTAACATATGAAACGATCCTTTCCATACTTCTTTTTGCTTGGGCTGGATTTTGTATATCGGCAGGTGTAAGTTTATTGATGTAATAATTTATCCGAGGGTTAATTTGTTTCTTTACATCTTCAATCATGAATTGTCGATATGAGTCGTCAAGAGCAAAATCTTGCTGTTTTTCAATCTTTTTAATTAAGTCAACGCTATTCCGATCTAAAAACGAATGTACATCATTAAATACTTGTTGTGAAAAACCTTCAGGAAGTTGTTCGATTGGTGGAACTTGGAATTGATCTTGAGTTACTGCAAAATCTTCAATTGCATTAGTATCTTGTGGGTTTAAGCCAATATTTAATGTTCCCGAAAGAGTTTCAACCTTTAATTGATCAAATTTGTATTCAATCTTATCAATCGTCGTGTGTTTTTCGTTTTTTAGCTCTTCCACTTCATTTTGCAATTGATCTATGGTTGACTCCATTTGTTTAATCTTTTCATTTTGAGATTCCACAAATGAATGAAGTTGGCGCATATACTGGTAGAATTCATCTTGAAAATACATTCAAACCTTCCTTTCTTTAGGGTATTCACATGATTTTGTTAAACTCTGTTGCTATTATTGTTACGTCAAAGCGGTTTATGCAACTTTTCTGTTTCATTGAATAAAAGGTGCGATGAATACAACGTGTAGATTCTAGTTCGAATAACAACTATCATTGCGTAAACAGCCTTTTTTGTTAAGTACCTCCAAATATGCGGATGCACTAAAAACAAGGTGCATGCACTTTTCTAATTATCTATACTCCAGCATTGATCCCCTTGGGGTCACTTCAACCAAGCAACTGAAGGATAAGGAGAATCTTCAAAAGTAAGAGTTCAATGTCTGCACTTTGTTATTTATCATATGTGAAAAAAAAAAATAGGTGATTAGCCCATTTTGAATTAAAGAATTTTTTATGGTCCCTGTAATGGTACAAGTTGACCTGTGCCTGGAAAACCTGTAGGTTGTTGAGCTTCGGGGGCGGGTTCTGTATATGCTCCTGTATTATACAAATTTGATAATGCATTAATACTTCCAGCACTTCCTATTTGTAACACAGAGGAGTTTGAAACTCCATCAACTCTTAGTTGGTGAATAATAATACTTTGGTTAATATAAAAGTTCAAAATTCCCACACCTCCTCTCTTTCGTAGAACAAATTTAGCAAATATACTTTTTAAGCTATACAACGAGCAATCAGGTGAGACTCAACCCCACCTGATTTGTAAACCCTTAAGATCTTAACCATTTTTCGAAAACTCGACCTTTTTGAGAATTCATTCAGATTCAATTTCTACAGATTTGCAGCTAGTGGTTGATCAATTACATCAGCATCATACGTATTAGTTACACTTTGTGTGTTGTTAATATATAAATAATCGCCTGTATTAAATGAACCTGCTCCAGCAAAGGTTTTCGCTGTGCTTATAGGTGAAATTGAATAAACGTCACCTATATGAAAAACTGCACTCGACCCAATGTCAGTTACATTTACAACACCAACTATAGCAGGCATAAAAAACACCCTTTTACAATCTGTTATAGGCATAGTATGAGTGACCCTAATTTATTGTGAAGGAGAATTAATAATCTTGTTTTGAAAGTAAAAAAAACTTGGCATATGCCAAGTTAAAAATCAGCTGAATCTAGTATTTCTTGTTCTACGTTCAATAAATCATCTAATTCCTGACTACATTTTACTGTTTCATCTGCTGTATAACCAAATGTTGCTGCAAGATCAATCATTTGTTGTCTTTTTTCTTCAATTATGAGCTGAATCATTTATCCCACACCATCTTATTTTATTGATAGGACTTAAGTATGTGTATATTATACATGATTTTACATGAAATGGAATGCGTTCGCTAAAAGAAGATTTGTTTTTACAAAATAATGCAATATTCTACATATGATGAACAAGGAAATAATGTAAAATCTTACTTTTCATAACACTTCATGTAATTTTCTTCATTCATTATTTTAGAATTTTGGTCGAAAATATGCTATGATGTTGAAGGAGTGAGCTTGTTCAAGTATACTTGAACATCGCTGTGTCAGGTAAGAGACTATACGCTACCTGATAGAAAGATTCGAGGTCTAAAAACTATTACAAACTAAGATGAAAAAAGAAAGGAAGGAATTAAAATGATACATGCACATCTTACCTCTTGGATTGTAGCTCTTATTCTATTCTTCGTTGCATTTTCAATGTACAAAAAGGGAAGTAATAAAGGGGCAAAAATCTCCCATATGATTTTGCGTCTATTCTATTTACTTATCATCGCAACTGGCGGTATGCTTTATTCGAGTGGAGCAGGAATTCCACCGCTTTACCATGTGAAGGCTACGTTAGGTATTCTTGTTATTGCTGGAATGGAAATGGTGTTAGTTCGTTCTTCAAAAGAAAAATCAACAAACATTGCTTGGGCATTATTTATTATCAGCTTTATAGTTGTATTATATTTAGGGTTTAAATTACCACAAGGTTCTCAGTTCTTTTAATTAGGTAGGATCTTTTGTTTAAGCTCTTTTCGTAATCTTTATTACGGTTTTTATTAATAATAGATCGGTGAAATAGGATTTACTAGGCTGTCACCATTTTTATTTGTAATTTATCTTTGGCACAATCTATTACATAATATTAAAACGTGTAATGAACAAAAAGCATCTATATTTTTAAATAGATGCTTTTTTAATTTAAACTCTTTTCGTAAACTTTGTTGCTATATTTCCTAAAATTGAAAATAAAAACGTCGTTATACTAACAGTCAGCGTTTTATTGTAGCAAAGATGAAACCTAGTTTATTTGTTAGTATGAAAAACAACATTCTATACGTAAACAGCCTAATTTTATTACATATGCTGTGAAAGTATACGTTTCCCTCTACTTGTTGTATATTCAAAACGATCAGTTGAATGAGACCCTCTAAAGAAATGATGCTGTACGTTACATATTGTCTCAAAATTATCGAAGATGAGGAAGTTTACACCTTCAGCATTTGTGTTTTTCATATCCAAAAAACTTAATATATTATGCGAGTAAATACAATCATACATAGAAAAAGACAATTGGTTTAAGCAATGGATAAATCTAATAAAGCTTTCTTCATTGAGCGATTGTAATAGTTCCGAATAGTTAAGCAACAGCTTCTTGTTTATCCTTACTTTATCTCCGTGTTGTAAAAAATATGTAAATTTGGATAGTTCAACAACCCCAGACTCAATGATGCTTCCTTTGAGCCAACGGTCCATCAACCAAATTTCGAACTCGTCTTGAACAATATCATCAAAATTTGAAGCTACATCATCTTCATCATCAAAAAATATCCATTCATCACCAATACATTCAATTGATCCATTAATATATGCTCTTTGTTGTTCTTTTATTAATTGCAGTCTATGCTGTATGTTCATGCGGAAAATCCTCCAACTATGTGTTAACCATACTTTATTCAATTTAACCCCACCAATACAGAGGGGGTTGTATTTTTTAGATGAGTTACTTTATAACAGGCAGTTGTGCATTGAGAAATAAACACGTATACAACTATGCTATTGTGGTATTTTTCACTATAAAACGATGACAATTATAGAAAATCTATTTGTGAGATTGTCATATTGAATAATAGCGACAAATTTTGTAAACAAAACCTTGAAAAAAATCGAGTCATGTTTTTCTTTATCTTGTTTAGACAACTTTCCTTCTCTTTAAACTATGAATCATTGGCTGGAATAAAAATATGTATAATGTTGTTATTTATGTAGGACGATTCATCCAATTCATCATAATTGCATACAATGATAGCATGCTTATACGAAGAATGGTTCATGCTAGTAATGAAGAGGAGCTGGTAAGAAATGTGTGGAATTACAGGTTGGGTTGACTATAACAGAGACTTAAGAAACGAACATCCCACCTTATCAAAAATGACAGAAACGTTAAGGAAAAGAGGTCCGGATGATACGAATATTTGGACATCGCTTCATGCTGGGTTTGGTCATAAAAGGTTGGTTGTTGTTGATCCTGAAGGTGGTATTCAACCAATGTCTCGTTCCAATCATTCAAACACATATACTATCTGTTATAATGGAGAGCTATATAATACTGAGGATATTAGAAAACAATTAGCTTCCTACGGCTATACATTTAAAGGGCACTCTGACACTGAGGTGCTGTTAACTGCTTATATAGAATGGGAGGAGCGATGTGTTGATTATCTAAATGGTATTTATGCGTTTGCTGTTTGGGATGCAAAGAAAGAACAAGTATTTCTTGCTCGTGATCGTTTAGGTGTAAAGCCTTTATTTTATAGGATGGATGAGTTTAGTATATTATTTGGGTCTGAATTAAAAGCCATTTTAGCACATCCATCTGTAAAAGCAGAGCTAGGAGTTGAAGGGCTAGCAGAGATTTTTGGTCTTGGTCCATCGCGTTCTCCAGGTCATGGTGTGTTTAATAAAATTAATGAGCTACGACCTGGCCATGCGCTTGTATTCTCGAAACAAGGCATTAAAATGTGGCGTTATTGGAATGTAAAAAGCAAACCACATACGGATTCATTAGATGAAACGACTGAGAAAGTACACTTTCTCCTCAAAGATGCTGTGACAAGGCAGCTTGTGTCAGATGTTCCATTATGCACATTTTTATCTGGCGGGGTAGATTCTAGTGCAATTACTGCTTTTGCTTCATTAGCGTATGCACAAGAGGGAAAAGGAAACTTGCATACGTATTCAATAGACTATGAAGAGAATGATAAATACTTTCAAGCAAATGATTTCCAACCGAATTCAGATGTGCCCTGGATTGAGAAAATGTCGACTGAATTTAAAACACAACATCACCGATGCGTCATTTCTCAACAGGATTTAGTGAAGTATTTAACAGAAGCAGTCTATGTAAGAGATTTACCTGGAATGGCAGACATAGATTCGTCATTATTATGGTTTTGTAAACAAATTAAAGAACAATTTGTTGTAGGGTTGTCTGGAGAATGTGCAGACGAAATCTTTGGCGGTTACCCTTGGTTCCATAACACGAATATATTACAAAATGGTGGATTTCCATGGATGCGTTCCTTAGATGCAAGAATTGAACTATTGCAAGATTCGTGGAATAAAAAGCTAAAATTAAAAGACTACGTTCAAGAAAAGTATGAACAAACTGTAAAAGAAACACCAATGCTTGAAGGTGAAAACCCACTTGAAGCAAATCGAAGACAGATGTTTTATTTAAACATGATATGGTTTATGACAACATTATTAGATCGTAAAGATCGCATGAGTATGGGTGCTAGTCTTGAAGTTCGTGTACCGTTTGCAGATCATAGGCTTGTTGAATACGTTTGGAATATCCCTTGGGAAATGAAAATGTACGGCAATAGGGAGAAAGGCATCTTACGCAGATCATTAGAAGGGATTTTGCCAAGTGAAGTGCTTTATAGAAAGAAGAGTCCTTATCCTAAAACACACCACCCTCTATACAGTTCACTTGTGAAAAATTGGTTAGAAAATATATTAGAAGATAAATCATCTGTGCTTTATGAGTTTTTTAATAAAGAAAAATTAAAAGAGATTGTTGACTCCGAAGGCAAAGCATTTCGAGTTCCATGGTTCGGCCAATTAATGACTGGACCACAGTTACTCGCATATTTAGCTCAAATCCACGTTTGGTTTAACGAATACGGTATACAAGTAAAAGAGTAGCTGAAGGGGTAGTGAAACTTAAAAAATACAGGGGTTTGATGCTTAAATAAAGTGTTAGGTGGATTAAAACCAGAATTGTCCAATAAAATGATGGGTTTGATCTGAAAATCATAGTATTAGACCCGTAAAGTGCTGGATTTGACCCGCAAATTACCAAATTAGACCCGTAAAGTGCCGTATTTGACCGATAAAAACCTTTATCATACTAATAACTCAATATAAACCTCCAGCACCTATCCTGTTGGTATTAATGTTCGGATAGGTGCAAGATCTGTTTGATATACCGCATCAGATGACGGTTTATTTTGGCTGTTTTCCCATTAGTTGTTGCTAAACGTTCTAATATATAAGCACGTATCCATCTAGTGTACCGGGCATCTTTTCTACTTTTACAATTATTAAGCTCTAATAAAACTTATCACATTGTCCATTGTTAATAAAAATAGCAACAAAGTTTACGAACAGAGCTTTATTTTTTAAAATAAGTCCAACCATCCTCTTGATATACTTTATCTTCTTTCATTAATTTTCCTAATGCTCGTTTAAATGCTCCTTTACTCATGTGAAATCGTTGTTTTATATCTTCAGGTGCACTTTTATCTGAATAAGGCATAGCTCCTCCGCGGTCGTCCATATACTTACAAATTGCTACCGAATCATCATCCATGCTTTCGTGGCTTCTAGATAATAAAGATACATTAATTGTCCCATCATCCTTAACTGCAATGACTCTACCTTCAACGCTTTCACCTAACCTTGGTTCTGACTTTCGCTCTGAATGATGAATAAAGCCTCGGTACCCTTCATCTGTAAGTAAAAATGAGCCGACTTTTAAGGAACGATAAATAGTGCCTTTAATATTTCTATTGGAAAGTTCCTTTGGAGCAGTGTTCATTATTTCCGCAACGATTTCTTCTGTGGCAAGTTTAGCAAGTAATCGTCCACGATTGTCAGTTTTTAATGAACAATACAATTGATCGCCAATTTCTGGCCAAATATTTTCCAACAGAGGTAAATCGTCACCTGAAACGAGAATATCTTTTTTAATCCCAATATCTATAAATGCTCCGAGGTTTTGTTTTACTTCTACAACTTTTACCCAACCGTACGATTCAGATGTAATGCTAGGTAATGTTGTAGTGGCTGCTATTCGTCCCTGATGGTCAGAATACAAAAATACTTCTACTTCTTGTTGTAACTGAATGTCAGAAGTTATTTCGCTATTATGAAGAAGAATGCTTGTCTCACCATCTGATAAAAAAAATCCAAAATCTGATTCTCTCTCTACAACAAGAGTAACAATGTTGCCTGCTTTTACGTTGTTCATCTTTGTTTCCTTCTTTCTACAAAAATTCTCATATAGTTTACATTATAACCTGTTTCTAGCTTTTGTAAGTGGTATATGATTTTGATATGCAATAATATACATTATGTCATAAGTTGTCCCAATTGCTTAATTTTACTATAATAGAGACAAAACTCAATAGATATTTTGGAGGTGTTATCGTGGCGAAGGAAAGCTCATTTGATATTGTGTCTAAAGTGGATTTTTCAGAAGTAACGAATGCAATAAATATAGCTATGAAAGAAATTCAAAACCGTTATGATTTTAAAGGAAGTAAAAGTAACATCTCACTTGAAAAAGAAGATCTTGTGCTACTGTCTGACGATGATTTCAAGCTAGATCAGTTAAAGGATGTTTTAGTGAGCAAAATGGTTAAAAGGGGTATTCCGATAAAAAATTTAGACTACAGTAAAGTTGAAAGTGCTTCAGGTGGGACAGTAAGACAAAGAGCTAAGCTTATTCAGGGAATAGATAAAGAAAATGCTAAAAAAATAAATACGATTATTAAACAACTAGGTTTGAAAATTAAAACCCAAATTCAAGATGATCAAGTGAGGGTTACTGGGAAGAATAAAGATGATTTGCAAAAGGTGATTGCAGCCATTCGAGAGGCTGATTTAACCGTTGATGTACAGTTTATAAATTACCGTTAAAATATAATAGCCATTTAAATGGCTATTTAAGAATATTTTTCAGTACAAAGCGCCTCGTAGAATAGCCCATCTGATACTTTTAATGGGCGTCGAGGCGCTTGTCTAATCACTAATTTTACTTTCTGATGCCTAGGATATCCTCTTATTTGTTATGAACCTTTTTGTTCACAAATAAAAATAGTAAAAACAAGGTCGGAACAGCAAAGACCATTAGCATAAATGGTAAATTTACACCTGTTTTCTCAGCAAGAACATAAATCTCTGCTTCCTCCCGATCTATTGTTACCTTGTATCCCTGCTCCTCACTTCTAATTAAATCTCCAGCTAATAATCCTCTAAGTTCTTTTCCTTCTTCAAGCATATTTGTATCTAATTGTACTGTCTTTGTTTCAGAGGTATTGTTGATGACAGCAATAGCAGTTTCATCTTTATATGTCCGCTTAATGACTAGCATGCCATCTTCCTCATATAACATTTCAAAGTCTCCATAGGTTAATGATGGTAGTGTGCTTCTAAGTTCACTTAATTTAGTTATATATTCATATAATTCTTTCTCAGTTCGAAAATTCATTAGAAGTTGATTAGGAATTCCATTACCACCATCTAATGCTATTTCAGTTCCATATAATACAACAGGCGCACCAGGGGTTGTATACAAATGAACCAAAGCTTGTTTGATTCTTGTAACGGGATATTGATCCAGTGCTGTGGCTTTTCTTGTAAATCTATCTGTTTGAGGACTATCGATCATTTTCACTGTCGTTTCGGATTTGTTATTTGTTTCGTTAAATACATTATTAATTGTATCAAGTGGTTGATCAATTGTTACAAATTTGCTAGAAGCTTCTTCGTAATAGGAACGACTTACAATTGCATCAAAACCTATACCGTTATACGTGTCTTCAAGTTGAGATTCTATAGTTAGTTCATCTGCAAGCAAGAATAAATTTTGATTGCTTGATTTGATATCGTTAATAAAACCCTTCCAGAAATCACTAGGGTACATGCCAATATTTAATATATGATAACCATCAATACCTGTTTCTTCTTGCAAAGATATGTAAGTTTCCGCAATATTATTTGGCATTTCCATTGTTGTTTCAACATCTACAATTATCTTCATATTCCGTTTATGAGCTTCGTCTACTAACGCTATTAAATCCTCTTTCGTACCATAGTATTCTTTGATAGTGAGATTTTCGTTATCGTTACTAAAGTCGCTGTTAAAAATGGGTGATAATAATATAGTACTAAAACCCATTTCTTCAATATACTCGAGCTTTTGTATAACGCCCTGTATGTCACCCCCATAACCATCATTTGGAACCTCTTGATCATTTGATGTATCGCCATTAAAGAATTTCTCCACTATTACATAATAGATCGTTTCATCCTCCAAAGTTGTAGCCTCATTATTTTCAGCTTGAACTAATACGCCATGTATAAGGATGAATGGTATAAATAGGAAAGTAAGCAACCTTTTTTTCATTAATATTAAACTCCTTTTATTCATTTTTAAATGAGCATACATAAAATATATCCTTTACTAGATTATCTCCACTAGTAGTAGGTAGTCAATATTTTAGCGATATGCTTCACAGAAGAATATGCTTTTATTTGTATAAATTAACTCATGTTATATTTTCTAACATAAAACTCAAAAAAGTTGTTGCTTTTTTCTGAAACTTCACTTAGAATAAGATACATAATATAACAAGGTCACGTTAACTTATGTAACATATGAGTTAGAGGGGGAAATGAAATTGAAAAAAGTTGAAGCGATCTTTCGTCCTGAACACTTTCAGGATCTACGCAATAAATTAGAAACTATCGGTGTCAATGGACTTACTGTTTCAGAGGTTGCAGGATGTGGTAAGCAAAAAGGTCAAAAAGGGGTATTTAGGGGAAGTAAATTCGAGATCACATTAGTACCAAAAATTAAAGTAGAAATGGTCGTTGAAAACGAGAAGGTAGACGAAATCATTAACATCATTCAATCGATATGTCGAACGAACAGTGTAGGGGATGGGAAAATTTTTATCATACCAATCGAAAATGCTGTTAGGATTCGTACAGGTGAAACTGGAAAGCAAGCAATACTATAATTCGATAAAACCACTATTGAAAGGGAGAGATTAAGTTGAGAAGAATGAAAAGAACAGCACTTTTAACACTTATTATTAGTTTATTCATGTCGTCTGTTGCTTTTGCTGAAGGTCCAACCACAACTGCATTACAATCATCGATGGATATGATGTGGATCATGGTTGCAGCGTTGCTCGTATTCTTTATGCATGCTGGTTTCGCAATGGTAGAAAGTGGATTTACACGTTCTAAAAATGCATTAAATATATTAATGAAGAACATGTTGACGATTTCAATCGCATCAGTGCTTTATTTTTTAGTTGGATATGGAATTATGTTCGGATCAAGTGCAGGTGGATTTATCGGTACTAGTGGATTTGCCTTAAATGGTCATGAGGCTGACGTTGGATTCTTCTTATTCCAGGCAGTTTTCTCAGCAACATGTGCAACGATTATTTCAGGAGCTGTAGCAGAAAGAATTAAGTTATCTAGCTATTTATTAATTACGATTTTAATGACTGGTTTTATTTATCCTGTAGTTGGACATTGGATTTGGAATGGCGGATGGTTAGCTGAATTAGGTTTCGTTGATTTTGCAGGATCAACAGTTGTTCATTTAACAGGTGCACTTGGTGCAGTAGTTGCAGTATTCTTCCTTGGTGCAAGAATTGGCAAATACTCTGAGGGTAAAGTAAATGTCATTCCTGGTCATAATATCCCACTAGGGGCACTAGGTGTATTCATTTTATGGTTTGGTTGGTTTGGTTTTAACGGAGGAAGTACTTTAGCAGCTGATCCAGAATTAATCCCTCATGTTGTAACAACTACCTTACTATCAGCGTCGTGCGGTGTTCTAGCATCTGCATTTTACACAAACTTACGCTATAAAAGAATTGATGCTTCATTAACTTTAAATGGTGCTTTAGCTGGATTAGTAGGGATTACAGCTGGTACTGCAAACGTTTCTTTAGTTGGTGCAATCATTATTGGACTAGTGTCAGGTATCATCTTAGTTGAAGCAGTACAATTTATTGATCGTAAGTTGAAGCTTGATGATCCAGTAGGTGCAATCGCAGTTCATGGAGTTGCTGGAATTTGGGGAACATTAGCAGTTGGCTTCTTCGATACTCAAGCAGGATTAGTTTACGGTGGTGGAGTTCAATTACTTGGTATTCAAGCCTTAGGAATTACAGCAGTAATTGTATGGACCGTTGCTACATTAGGTGTTGCACTATTCATTATGACTCGTCTTGGATCAATTAGAGTATCTCGTGAAGAAGAGATCGGCGGTTTAGATTTTGCTGAGCATGGTTCAACAGCTTACGAGTTACGAGAAGGTATTTTATCAGATCAACATAATCCTGTTTCTCCTGAATTTGGTTCTGGATTAATTGAAAGATTAAATCAAGCTGGTTCAGCAAGTAGTAAAGCAACTGGTTGATTAACGAAAAACTAACATACAAAACAGCCATTTACTCATAGAGTGATGGCTGTTTTCATATTGTAAACACAGATGTTATTGTTATTTAATTTGCACAGCAAGTTAAGTAATTTGACAAGCAAAGATACTGCGAACCTCTAGCTGTATAGAAGATTATTACGAATAACTACTAGCCTTTATAATTTTATCATTAATTTAGTTTAAACAGAAAACCCTCAGAGGGCAGCCTCTGAGAGTTGGGTAATAACTCTTTATTTGGAATTTGGAAATGTAATGCAGTGTTTGTAATGCTTATTTATGATCTGTATCCTGTGAATATTGGCGTTCACCACGTTTACGGTTTTGTTCTTTTTGTAAATTTTGTTTGTGGTGCAGTGCATTATTATCTTTTGCTTTTTTGTCATTATCACTCGTATGCGGCATAAAGAGACACTCCTTTTAAATCGGCTGATTTCAAATTGACTGTTGGTATGCGATATAACTGGATAATTTTTTCTCGTTACAGTCAATAGCAACAACAATGAAAGGAAAAGAGCCTTTAGTTATAATCTATATTAGCTTGTCCGCGTTAGTGAGAATGTATGTAGCTTATTAACTATACTTATCATTCAAGAAAAATAACGCTAGTGTCCCTGGTCCAGCATGTGCTCCAATCGCACAGCCTATTGTATTGATTAAAAATTGATCGCAGCCAAACTCATCTTTAATTTTTTCTTGTAACAATAGTGCTCCCTCTTCATTATCTCCGTGACTGATACCGATCGTTTGAGTTGATAAATCAACTCCTCGTTCTCTCATAAGATCAATCATACGTTTGATCACTTTTTTGTTACCTCTAATTTTTTCTAATGGAATTAGCTTTCCATCCTCAACATGCAATAAAGGCTTAATATTTAGTAAACCTCCTACAAAAGCAGAGGTTCTACTAACTCTTCCTCCGCGAGCCAAATATTCTAAGTTATCAACTGTAAATATGTGTTCCATATGCTTACAGTGGAACTGGATAGCTTCGATGAGATCTTGATATGCTAGTGTTTTTGATAGCTCTACAGCCTTTTCTACAATTAATCCGTATCCTAAAGAAGCACATTTTGAATCAATAATTGTAAGTTCAAAGTTTGGGTATTCTTCTAAAACTTGCTCTCTCATTAACATTGCTGTTTGATATGTGCCGGACAGCTCAGAAGAAAAAGCGATATAAATTGATGATTTCTGCTGTTTTGCTAAGTTTAAGAATAGTTTTCTTAGCTCGCTAGGCTTGGCTTGTGATGTTTTTGCTACCTTTCCTTGTCGCATCGCATCATATACTTGCTTAGGTTTGATAGAGAGTAAATCTTCGTATTCTGTGCCATCAACATTAACACATAAAGGAACTAAATCTACATTTGAATTCCGATAAAAATCAAGCGGTAAGTCACTGCCGCTGTCTGCAATAATATTTGTATTCATCCAAGCACCTCTTTAAATAAATTGCTACATTAATAAATTTAAGCCTACTCAATAAGTTTATCATGACAAAAGAAATTATAGTATTGCAAGTTTGGGTAGAATATGTTTAATTTAATACATCACAGCAGTGAAAATAGTTAATAAAGACACTTTATTTAGAATTTGTAGCTACTATACTTATATAGTTAATCGTTTATATTTTACTAAGAATAACAACAAATAAAACGTACAGCTTCATAAAATGAACCGTTAGAATATTCAAGTTTTGGGAGTAGAAATTTAGTTTATAAAGGGGAATCATAGTAATTATGCATGAAGTAAAAAAGTTTGTAATAGTCATCTTAGGTGCATTATTAAATGCATTAGCACTTAATTTCTTTTTAATTCCTGCCAATATTTATGCTGGAGGCTTTGCAGGTCTTTCGCAGTTACTATCGAGCATTACTGGACAATTCACACCATTTCAAATATCAACAGGTATTTTTCTGTTCTTACTAAATGTGCCAGTTGCGATCCTAGGTTGGAAAAAAGTAGGGAAAAGGTTTACCCTGTATAGTTTTTTAAGTGTCGTATCGATGTCATTCTTTCTTCAAATATTACCTATCGTTCATGTTTCTGAAGATATTTTATTGAATGCAGTTTTTGGTGGAGTCATTCAAGCAGTAGGAATTGGTTTCACATTGAAATATGGCGCTTCTACAGGTGGTCTTGATATAATCACGCTAGTTTTATCTAAAATCAATGATCGCCCTATTGGTGTATATTTCTTCTCATTAAATGCCGTAATCATTATAACAACCGGTTCTTTATATGGTTGGGAATACGCACTATATACGTTAGTGACCTTATATGTAGCGACAAGAGTGATTGATTCAATACATACTAGACATGAAAAACTAACAGCGATGATCATTACAAAAAAAGCAGATGAGCTAAAAGAGGCAATTCACTCAAAGCTAGTGAGGGGAATTACGACAGTACCTGCAAAGGGTGGCTTTTCAAATGAAAGTCAAGAAATGATGATTATCGTAATCACGAGGTATGAATTGTATGATTTAGAAAGAATCATCAAAAAGGTCGACGAGAATGCATTTACTAATATTGTTCAAACAGCAGGTATCTTTGGCTTATTTCGAAAAGAATAATCAATTAGAAAGGGTAGGAAATCAAGAGCTACTTTTTAGCTTATTTCCTACCCTTACACCGAAATAAATATTTTAACAATTAATTAATGTTGTAAATTGTCTAACCTATTTTGAAGCTCTCTTAACTGCTTTTTTTCGGCAATCGTTGAGTTTGCATATGCTGAGGACAATGCATTTTTTGCCGCTGATACGGCATCTTCAGATTGAGCAGCCTGTTCAGCTAATTGAACTGCTTCTCGAGCTTGTTGAAACAATTGATTTCCCATCGCTATGCCCCACCAATTGATGATTCTTTAACATTTGAAATTTTTTGTCTTTCCTCTGCCTCTGCATATGTCGTGTGATAAGGGATCCGTTCATCATGTTTTTCAACAGCGTCAACACCTTGTTGAACGAAGCGTTTGGATTTATTACGTTTACCCATCAGTAGCCCCCCTTAAATCATCCTAAAGAAACTAACTCAGTAAAATCGATTTATATTGAAACATGTTACTTGGTTTATCTTCATCTACACTCGATTTATTGAGTCAGTATCATTTATATTTTGGCTAACAATTGTTTATATATACATGAATGATTAGGTTAAGGCCCTTGGTATAAACTTTGTTGTTATTTGTAATAAATATTAATTATACGAGATTTTGCAAAAGCCAAGGTGTTCGAGTAAGTGGTTATAGGCAACAAAGAATGCAAAAATTGTCTTTTGTTATATGGTTATAATTGTTAGTTGGAACATTAATTAACAATATCATTTAGTTATCAAGTTTTAATATACTAGCTAAAGCCTTACCGACTCCATCTTGTTCGTTTGTAGTGGTAATATCTTTAGCAAGGGACTTTAATTCATCAATTGCATTTCCCATAGCAATTCCAAATCCTGCATAATCAATCATTTCTAAATCATTGTCTTCATCGCCAAAAGCTATTATACGGCTGCGAGGAATTTGATAATAGTCAGCAATTTTTTTCAAACCAACGGCTTTATTTAGCCCAGCTTTTACAATCTCTATAATGTGCCATGGTGCTCCCCATTTGCGATGATCGATCATTTCTGCATGTACATCTGATAAATAGGAACGAATTTCTTGTACGTGGCTCTCTTCTGCATGAATTAAAATACTCGTAGGGTCGTGAGTTAAAATTTGCTTTAAGTCACCTGTTTCAATTTTTGGATTGCCAAAGTTAAAGATATTTAAATACTTTTCGTCATGATAATGAAAATAAACATCATCCATCACTTCAGCTAAAATATTCTTAATATCATATTGCTCACTAGCTTCAACGATATCCTTCGCTGTATTTAAATGAAGTGGGGTATGATATAATCCCCAATTGTGATCGATTGGATGATGAACGAAGGCACCATTAAAATTAACAATAGGTGTTTTTAAATTAAGCTCATTATAATAAATTTCACTAGCTCTGTATGGTCTTCCAGTTGCAATAACAACTATATGACCTGCCATTTGAGCCTTCATGATCATTTCTTTCGTATATGCGGAAATCTTTTTATCATCATTTAATAAAGTACCGTCTAAATCTAATGCGATTAAATGTTGTTGAAAGCTCATAATGTCTCCTTTGTAAAAATAATTTATCTTACATAATAAACCATTTATTATACTATTTAATAGTAGAAAATAACTATCGATTGTTTTAAGTGTACCTTGAATGGAAAAAATTTGTCCACTATTTTGTAATAAAATGAAAAATAATAAGAGTAAGTACGATTACATTGATATCTCCCTATATTAATTCATTTCCATATAGCTAGTATCTGCGACAATAAATGTAACAAATCGTTCATATTTGCAATAAGAAAATGTACTGAAAAGAAGTAATTTTTTTGCTAATTAGTACATATATGATATAATGAAAATGATTCTCAAGTAGATCGAAAGGGTGAAAAACATGGATAAAGCTTTAGAAGAAAATATAATGGGCGCACTTGAAAATGTGCTTGATCCAGAGTTAGGTATTGATATTGTTAATTTAGGCTTAGTGTATGGTGTTGATATAGATGATAATGGGACTGCGACTGTTACAATGACTCTCACTTCTATGGGATGTCCATTAGCAGGAACTATTTCAGAAGATGTAAAGAGAAATTTAGCGGATATACCAGAAGTGAAAGAGACAGAAGTTAGTATTGTTTGGAGCCCACCTTGGAGTAAAGATCGCATGTCAAGATATGCAAAAATTGCTTTAGGGGTTCATGGATAAGGAAGTAGTAAAATACATTTGATATATATATTCTGGAGATTATTGTAAAAGAGGTGGAGACTAAAAAAACTCCATCTCTTTCTCTTTATGTTGCAATAAGGTGAATTTTTTTCATTTCTAGCTGAAAAAGTGTTTTTAGCTTTGTTACTTTTATTCCTAATCTATAAGATAAAGCTGATGTTTTACTCCTCGTTACTCATCGTTTTATAGAAGGAGAGATGCAACTTGTTTAGTTTTTATGGAAAAAATAACAATTCATAAAAAAAGCCCTTGGCTAAGAGCGGAATTGTTTCTTGTTTCAATAGTAATGTTGTTTGGGTAAATGGCTAGCATCACAGCTTCAATATGAAAGGTTCTCTTCGTATTGAAGCTGTGATGCTATTCTCAACAAATTTGTACCATAAGAAGTACTTAAATGTTAGTCATCATGTTACAGATGAAAAGATCCCCCGAACTCTAGTTGTGTACGCGTTTATTAAAGGCTCTTTTCGTAAACTTAGTTGCTATGTTAATTTAAAATGGACTATATTACGATTTTTATGAGACTCAATAATTGTATATGTAGAAAAGATGCCACGAAGGCTAGATATATACGTGCTAATATCTTTGAACGAAAAGCAACAATCAATGCGAAAACAGCCTTATTATAAAAACAATTAATGCGAATAGAACCTGCTATTAAGATTAACAACCAGTCAGGTGGAGGAGAGTTACCACCTGATTCACCGAGTTCGAGTTTACTTACATGCAGTCACTATATTCCTTGTAAAGTTTGTAATGCTCTTTGTGACATGCGTTGCGGTGTCCATGCTGGCTCCCATACAAGTTGCACGTTAACTGTATGAACCTCTCCCAGTTGCTCGATAACATGCTTAACACCATTTACAATGCTATCGTGTAAAGGGCAACCAGGGGTAGTTAATGTCATGATAATTGACACATCATTAGCTGTGGATATAGTAACATCATAAATCAAACCGAGGTCAACAATATTTATGTTTAACTCCGGATCAATCACTTCATATAGACGACTGTACACTTTATCTGTTAAGCTCATTAAAATCTCCTCCTTATTTCCGAATGACGTTGCCAATTGAAAAACAAAAGGTGGCAGTAGTTAATAACATTACTAATTGACTGATCGTATATAACGGAACACTCTTTACGATAATAGATAAAGCTATTCCAACAATGCTTATTAGAAAAGCAAGAAAAGTAGGTATGCTCATTTTCTCATTAATCATTTCTTTTAACGAAGGAACAGATTCTTTACCTATCTCTTTGCTATATCGATGCGTCCACCATAAAAACGGAACTATTTTGTATAGGTATCCCATAATACTTAACACAATCCAAGTGATAATATAGAGTAATATAAGTATTGGAAACCAATGATGGAGACTGGGGAAAAAAGAGATAATCATTGCAAAATAATGAATGAAAAACCCATTTATAATAGCTAATAATGAAAACATAAAAGGTTTATCAAGCTTCTTCTTAATTCTTTTTGTAAGAATGGTATATATATGCCCCGTAAATAGACTAAAGCCAATGAATAATCCACTAACACCAATTGGTAATAAAACTGAAAAGTCTAACAAAAAAGAAAAGCCTGTTAAAAGTAAGCCGCATACATAAACACTATATACCCAAGCGGCTAATTTCATTGAAAATCCGTGTGCAAGAGCAAACATCGGCACCATTTTATAAGAAAAACCAAAAATCAATAAAGTAAACCAGCCTGCGATACCAAATAAAATATGTGTTTTTAACAGTGGAATATGTTGAAATAATACTGTTCCGAACTGCAAATTATATGCTAACAATATTCCTAAAGCCAATGTAAGCAATAAGCAAATGAGTGCGCTGCCAACAAACAATGTGAGTATATTGAATTTCTCTTGCTTTTTCATGGTCATCAACATTTGAAAGATAAATAGTAATATTGAAAATAAAGCAATACTTCCACTGTATAAAATTGTTTTAGGTGCAAATACAAATGATAATGCCAGGCTAGAAACCCCTATAGCACTTAAGAAAAATTGAAAAAAGCCTAAGCGTTCACTCCAAATAGGAGTAAGGAAGACAACAGGAACAAGTTGGTACATTGCCCCCATTGCCACCATCACTGCCCATCCGAGAATAAGCAAATGTGCACTACTCCATATTTCAGGAATTCTATATAATCCTTTTACGATATTCTCACCTTGAAAAACCAGAATAAATTGACTTGCTAGAAAGGCCAATAAACTAAAAAAAATAAATAAAAATGGAAGCTTTATATTTGTTTCTGTCGTAGCTTGCTGTGGAAACATAAAGTATCACCTGTTTTCATCTTCTAATATCAATTTGATAAGTACCATCGTCTAGCTGTTTAGTATGGTGCGTATACTTGAGTTCATCCAATTGCTCATATAAGAACATAGGTCGTCTATCATTAATAATTGAAAGAACTTCGTTATCTTGAAGTTTTTCCAATGCTGCAAGTGTTCTTATCATTGGCTGGGGAGGCTCTAGACCTCGATTATCAAGAATCATTTTTCTCACCTCGCACAAAGGTTACTTTCCAATGCTTTGCTGCTACCTTCTCAACGGTATAAGTAAAACCTTTTGTTTTCATAATTGTAAGCAGCGGTGTAGGTTTGATAGGTGCGTGTAATATAAAAATGTCATCATCGTTCAATGACGAAACAGTATTTGTTATTTTTTGAAATGGCTGAAGCTTTTTATTTATATCTTCTCTCACATCTAACTCAACGATGTTTTTTGCTCCTGTATCATTCACTTTTTATTCCTCCTTGTCATATCCTTTGATTTAATGATAATAATTTTCAATTAAGTTTGGTGTGATTCAGTTCACTTGTTGATAATTTTTTCACTAGTTACCATTCACAATTTGTCCACAAGAATATGTGATGCATATCACATACATACCCAAATCAAAATAATTACAATATTTACATGAATGTTGAGGAGGTTGTCCTTATGTTTGATCGAGATTTTAATAAAAATCCATTTATAGTCATTTGGGAATTAACGCGTGCTTGTCAATTACATTGCTTGCATTGTCGAGCAAAAGCTCAAACTAGACGGGACCCTAGAGAATTATCCTTTGAGGAAGGGAAACAATTAATAGATCAGATTTATGAAATGGATAATCCAATGTTGGTGTTTACAGGTGGAGACCCATTGATGAGGGAAGATGTATATGATATTGCAGATTATGCGATAAAAAAAGGTGTAAGGGTATCCATGACACCTAGTGCCACTCCAAATGTAACAAAACAAGCGATTGAGAAGGCAAAAGAGGTTGGTTTAGCACGGTGGGCTTTTAGTTTAGACGGTCCAACTGCCGAAGTACATGATCATTTTCGTGGAACGAAAGGATCTTTTGATTTAACAATGAATGCCATAAAATATTTACATGAGTTAGAAATTCCAGTGCAAATTAATACAGTGATTTCTCGCTACAATGTTGATGTGCTAGAAGAAATGGCTAAGGTTGTAGAAGAATTAAAATGTGTCCTATGGAGTGTGTTTTTTCTCGTTCCTACTGGACGGGGGAAAGAGTCAGATATGGTATCTCCAGTACAGCACGAACAGATTTTTAACTGGTTATATGAATTAAGTAAAAAGGTACCGTTTGATATTAAAACAACAGCTGCACAACACTACCGTCGTGTTGTTATTCAACAGAAAATGAAAGAAGCAAAAGATACAGATCGAGCTATCCGTTATGCAGATGCCTTAAACGAAGGAAAAACGGGTCAAATTGATGGCTTAGGTCGAGCACCAAAAGGTGTCAATGACGGCAATGGTTTTGTCTTTATATCTCATATTGGTGATGTATTTCCGAGTGGATTACTGCCTGTCAAAGCTGGGAATATTAGAGAGAAGACATTAGCAGATATTTATAGAAATTCTCCTATCTTCAAAGATTTGCGAAATTCAGACAAATTTAAAGGGAAATGCGGTGTATGTGAATTCCGCTTTGTTTGTGGTGGCTCACGTGCAAGGTCGTATGCAGTAACTGGAGATTTTTTAGAAAGTGAACCATTCTGTGTGTATATACCGAAAGCATTGCGGTCAAAATCAGTGAATACTTAATATAACAAGCTGAAGTAGGTGTAGCCTTACTCAATACTTTTGAGTGGGATACACCTTTTTTATGTAGCTATGTTGAAACTTGGCCTCTTTGATTGATGTTTATCATAACTATCGTTTACTGTATCTTTTCTTAGTTAACAAAATAGCTATTGCGTACAACCTATAGTGTTGAATGGCGTCTTGTTAACGAACGTTTTATTTGAACATCTAGAAAAGTATTAGCTATACAAATTGAGTTCTTTACCCCAATTTAAAACTTTATCTAGATAATAGGTAAGCAATACACCTTTTTTACCATCAAACTCCTTTTGTAATTGTACTAGTAAGCCAGTTTCAAGAAGGTACTGTAAATAGGACATTTTATATAATATCATAGGGTCACTTTGAAAGGTGATTCCTCTTTTGTTCATTTCAGTAGTATATAATTGAACACAATGGTTACGAATGCTATCATCATTGTTTTTCTCGGAATTACGTAATCCAAGGTATCTTTCAACTAGTAAATTGATATCAAACCAACCTGATGCAAATCTAGCCGATTCCCAATCAATCATTCGAATATGGTTGTTTGTATTTTGATTTATATGATTGCAGCAAATATTTTGTAAATGAAGGTCACCGTGTACGATACATTGTCCATTTTGTACTAGTTCAGGAAATGATAATGAACTTTTACTTAATATTTGTTGTATTATGCTATGCGTAGGTTCTATTATTTTCTTTAAACGCTTGTGGTGTAATGCATCGATAAGATACAATTTTGTTTTTTGTATTTTAGCTTGTCTTCGTGTTTTCGCTTTCTTCGAATGAAAGGTTGGAAACCAGGGATTAAACAAATCGATATTATCGTAGAAATTTTGCTCATATGAGTGGGCATGTAATTTTGCAACTGTTGGTATGATATAGTCAAAATGATTTGGAGGATGAATTCGTCCACGCAAAGGCTCAATATATTCTATTAACATCCATGTTTCGTTATCAAATATTTTTGATTTAGTGGCGTATATTGTTGGCATAAACTCTTTTAAAAAGGGGTGAGCTTTATCATATAAATTTATTTCTACATTATTTCTATTTTTTGACCCTATATAACGTTTAAATATTATTGGTTGAATACCCAATTCTGTTGAGATGTCTAATTTATAAATTATACTTTTCGAAGATGCTCTTAATTGCTGAATGGAATCAGGAACAAATGACTTATATTTGCCAAACTTATGTTTAATTTGATGATGAAAATCGGCGTTTTGAAAAATCTTTTTAATGTTGGCAATATCCATCATGTATTCTCTTCCTGTTTTTTAGTTTTCCAAGAATTATAGAGATGAGAAAATGCACTGCGCAAAAATGGCATCGGGTCATCCCATGCGAATAGTGCATATTGTTTGTTTCCAGTTAGTCCCTTCTTGAAGTCGTAAAAAGTCATTTCACCATGTTCCTTTTTATGGAGGTAGGCAAGGTAATACCGTACAAGATAGATCCATTTAATGTCTTCTATTTGATACAATCTCGGTTCAGGGTCTTGACCAGTTAAGTAAAGGTAGTATAAATATGCAAAATCTATACCACAAGCCTCTGTTAAACTATGAGAAAGCCATAATCTAGAATTGATCTCAATAAACTTAAGTTCACCATCACGGGGATCTTTTTTAAATTCGGCCATGGATACTCCCTTACACTCCAATTCTTTTAGAAACGGTAAGCCAACATCAATAATTTCTTCATCCCTTTTACTAATAATGAGGGCACCTGTACCCATGTTCGGCGGGAATTGATGAAGCTTTTGTAGTGTGAAAAGAGCTTTGACATTCATATCTTCATCAAGAAAAGTTGCCAGTTTGTAAAAAGTGCTGTCATCACCTGGAATAAATTCTTGTAGCATTAACTCACCAAATTGTCGATAGTAAGGAAAAGTAGCTTTTAATTGTTCTGCACTATGAACCATGATAATTTTTTTATTAATATGTTGACGAAACTTATGTCCGTAAACAGGCTTTATGATACACGGAAATGTTAATTTGTTAAGAATACCTTCCAATTCTTCTTCCTTATCTAAAAAAAAGGTTGTCGGGCATGGTATATTATGCTTTGTAGCTAGTTCATATGTTAAACGTTTATCGATTAATGCATGAACTGTTGTGTGCTCAGGTAATAAAAATAAATAATACATAGACAATATTTCTCTATGCTTAGACATAAAATATAGAAAATCATCTGAACCAGCATATAGCACAGCTTTACAGCAAAATGTCTTACCTAGGTTCAATAGGAAAGTAAGCAAGCCTTCTTCATCTTTAATAGGATCTGGACAACCCTTACATGTTGCATAACATGTTTTCCCGATTTTGTATTTTTTCCCTGTATCAAAGGCGTATACATCCACTCCTTTTCTACCTAAACTTCTTACAATCCCAATTCCATTTGCACTTAAATCAAGAACGATTGCCGGATGCTTACGCTCAACCATATTCCAACTACCTTTCTATAATAAAGATTGGTACTCCTGTTCAATTTTTCTTGACATCTCGTTAACTGTTAGTTCAGCCTGTGCAAACTTGCGGGCATTTTCCCCTAGTTCGTTTCTTAAAGAGGGATTTTGAATAAGTAGTAGCAGATGCTTTGAGAGTGTTTCAATGTCACCTGGTGTTGAAAGTAAACCTTCCTTCTGATGATGAATTAATTCGGGGATTCCTCCTACATATGATGAAACGATAGGTAACCCCATATGCATCGCTTCAATGATAGAAATTGGTAGACTATCATTTATAGTAGGTAAAACAAAAATGTCCGTTTCTTTTAATAGCTGAGGGATGTCGTCTCTACTTCCTAAGAACACAACATTTGACAAACGTAAATGTCGTGCTTGTTGTTCTAAATCCTCTCTCGTCTTACCGTCACCAATAATCCTAATTTCTACATGATCTAAATGCTCTTTTATCATGTTTAAGGCTTCCAACAAAATATGGTGACCCTTACGTTGAGTAAGACGGGCAATACAAGAAATGATCGTTTGATGGGGATTCTCATCTTTGGGTTGCTTTATTTCTTCATTTTCTTCTATTCCAGTATGAACTGTAAGCATTTTTGAATCGTGTGCACCTAATTGCTTAAGCGGTTCACGGAAATGATCTGATAGGATGATAATCTTATCCGCATATTGAACAGCCTTTTTATCAATTTCAATAAAGTACCTTGCTGAAAGTGAATCTTTGTCTACTTCTTTAAATTTTATTCTATTGAGGCTTAAAATCCCGTGAGGAGTATAAAGTAGTGGTTTTTCATAATGTTCGTTAAGAATACCTAAAATATTCGCAGTTGCTAAATCCTGAGCGTGTAAAATATCATAACCCTCAAGGTTTTGTTGACTTAAATGTGTTAAATATGTGTAAAAGTTAACATCAAGCTGAAAAAACTTCTTCTTATCTTTACCGTAGCGTTGTTGATAAAATTTCCACAAATAGTCACTTATGTTGTTCTTTGTGTTTACATAACCATCAAACTCGTTTGGACATGTAATTTCAACGACATGGCCACGATTCTCCATGCCGTGTTTTAGATTAGTAATATAGTTAGATAAACCTCCAACATGAGGATAGTTCCAGAAAGTCGTTAGTAATATTCTCAATGTCTACTTCCCCTTTGTGCCCTCTAGTTTGATTTGTCATCATGCTTCATTTACAGACTTTGTTGAAGATTGAATGCTGTCGTTATTTGATTCCTCGAATGGGTCTTTTATGTCTTTCTTAAGTAATTGTTGTTGGAAATGATGGTCCATCATGGCAAGTAAATCTGGTGAAGGAACTTGTAGTTTTGCTAATTTGGAAATTGTTATCTGTTTATTTGAAAAATCACCAATTGTCTTCATATTGGATCCTCCTAATAATTTCAAAAGCCTCAGCATAATGTACGCCGACTGTCATCCCTCTATACCTTGCTAAAAATTTTATCCCATCAAACGAACGGGGGTGAGGGAAAGGGCGCATTTCAACATCGTAATGTTTAAGGGCATTCAATTTATTATCGATTGTATCAGTTACGTCAACATAGTAATTTGGTTTGAAAGTTTGGTCATTCGTATGGTGGGTCCATTCGGTAGATGAAACTGTTTCAAAGCAAATTATGTCGATTGGGGCACTTCCAGCTATAGGACGTGCAGCAGTCATAACAGCTTGGAATGTAACTTGATGGTCCTTATTTAAATCTCCATAATGGTGAGTGAATATTTTACAAGGTTGATATATTGCAATTAACTTTTCAATTTTCTTATTAATAAGGTGAAGTGGGAAAGTTTCCATTTCTAAATTAGGATACTCGAGGAAAATAATTTCTTTTACACCTAACTCTTTATTTGCTTCTATACAGCAGTTGGTGATATATTCATCTTCTTTGTTGCGGCCTTGAGCAGTTATTACAGTAATAACTTCATATCCACTATTTATTAATTTTTTTATAGTTGCACCCGAACCAAGCAGTTCGTCATCAGGATGGGATGCAATAATTAAGGCAGTTTTTTTTAGCATCAATCCTTCATCTCCAAAAATGTGTAATCTATTTTAGGTTATGTATATGGGTTTAATGAAAAAGTTGATACAGACATATGCGGATAATGACTACCCATTTTTTACAGAGGAAAACATTTACGGATGAATCTTAACCGACAAATGAAGGAAAAAAAGAGTAGATGGAGTTAGGCTCCACCTACTATACAAGTCTTATCATATTGTTGCTGTTTGAACATATGAAAGAAGTAGCTTTTCAGTATTAATTATTGAAGCTTGATGGGTACGCTCAAATGCATGTGATGATTCAATACCAGGACCAATAAGTCCGTGAACAATATCAAATCCTGAGCGTATAGCTGCGGATGCATCGGATCCGTAATAAGGATATATGTCAACCTTATAGTCAATATTATTTTCGTTAGCCAATTGAACTAGCTTTTTTCTAAGGCCATAATGATACGGGCCACTAGAATCCTTCGCACAAATAGACACAGTATATTCATCAGAAGCTTGACCATCTCCAATAGCGCCCATGTCAACTGCCAAATATTCAATTGTTTCAGGTGTAATATTCGAGTTACCACCATAGCCAATTTCTTCGTTATTGGAAATAAGAAAATGTGTTGTATGTGGAAGCTGTATGTTATCTTTTTTGATATGTTCAATTAGTTGTAGTAAGATAGCTACACTTGCTTTATCATCTAAATGTCTAGATTTAATAAACCCGCTTGAAGTAACTTCAACTCTAGGGTCAAATGACACAAAATCTCCAACTTCGATACCTAGAGAGCGAACGTCGTCTGCATTCTCTACCTTTTCATCAATTCTAACTTCAATATTCTCTTCATTTCGTTTAGCTTCACCAGCATTTTTAAATACATGAACGCTCGTTTGATGCATCAGAATGGTACCTGTATATGTTCGTCCGTCTGAGGTTTCAATTTGACAATACTCTCCTTCAACAGAATTCCACCGAAAACCTCCGATCATCGAAAGTTTTAACCGCCCATTACTCTTGACTTCCTTCACCATAGCTCCAAGTGTATCCACATGTGCAGTTAACATTCGATGTTTCGTGTCGTCAGTTCCAGGAAGGGTTGCAAGCAGTCCACCTTTTCTATTGCGTCTAGTCTCAACCCCGATGTTAGTAAGTTTATCTTCAATAAATTGAATGATGTTGTCTGTATGGCCAGATGGACTTGGAATCGATACTAGTTCTTTAATAAGCTCAATTGTTGCATTTGTGTTTGGATATGTATTCATCTTAAAGCTCCTCTCAAAATAAAAATATATCTCTCATTACTTTATCATATATATTAGTTTTCTTATAATGTAAAAAAGAGACTTACATAAGGAGAAGTCATATGAAATTACTTATTGCAGACCGTGATCAAGATGAAAGGATAGGCATACGTTGGTTAGTATCGGCAAACTCATTTTCATTTGAGCAAATATTGCTAGCTAGTTCATTTGACGAGCTTATTATCTACCTTGAAAATGATGTTCCAGAAGTAACAATCATAGAGCTTGATATGATCCCAAGAGAGCACTGGAACATACTATTGAGCAGGATAAAACAATATACACAAATCGTCATAGCTGTTTCAGCAGAAGCAACATATGAACGTGCAAAGCAAGCGATAGAGCTGCAAGCTGTTGATTTATTAGTAAAGCCAAATTCACCAGAATCATTAAAGAAAACTTTATATCGTTCAGTTAATGTTTTAAGAGTGGAACATAGCTCTAAACAACGTCAAGCTAATAAGTATAATACTACAACTTATCGTTCGCTATTTATCCAAGATCATCAAAATGAAACGGCTGATTCTTTAATGGTATTACAAACTGAAGATCAAAATAAGTTAGCTGAGCTGCGTTTATTTCTTGAAACCTATTATGTAATGGAGGATGTGTTACTATTACCTGTCAGTGATTTAATTGTATTAGTTTTTCAAAACAAAAATACGAAGCAGTTAGAGGCAGTTGGAAATCGACTCCTTCAAGATTGGGATGAAGAAAAAAATGAACCAATGGCCATCGTTATTCATAGCCATGGGATGATTAAATCACTTCACGAAGCATACATGCAAGCAAAAGGTGCTTTACAAGTAACATACTTTAAAGGATACAGACAACTTATACATGTAAAGCAAAATGTTGAATGGAATACCATTGACCCATTTTTAACTCCTCAAGAGCAAAGAGAATGGATAGATATGCTTAATAACAAGGATAAGGATATGGTTAAGTCATGGATGTACCGTCATTTTCTATCAATTTCAGAGCCTTTTCCTGAACCAGGCTTGGTACGAACTAGATTAACGAGCATACTAGCACAAATACGTCGATATATGAAATCACTTTATTTAGATCACGGGGTGTACGAAGAGTTATACCATAAAGTATTTGAAGAAATTCTATATAGTCCAGTCTTATACCGTTCTGTTCAACAAATGATTCTGTTTACAGGTCATTTATTTGATGGTGCTCAAAATCAACTAGAATCTTCACGTCACGATGTCGTCGAACTAGGCGTGGCATATATTGAAAGGAACTATCATCATCAAACTTTATCATTAGATGACGTTGCAAAATACACAGGTCGAAGTCCCAGCTATTTTAGCCATTTACTTAACAAAAAAATGAACATATCTTTTATTCAGCTTGTGACTAATCTTCGGATTCACGCTGCGAAAAGGTTGTTATGGGAGACAGATTTATCGATTAAAGAGGTTGCAAATAAAGCTGGTTTTCGAAATGCAAATTACTTCAGTAGAATTTTTAAGCAGGTGATGGGTGTTACTCCTAGAGAGTATAGAATGGAGAAAGATATAGATTTAAATTAGACCTATGTTTAAACTGGTTGTTGGTGAGTGAGCTTTGCTGTTATGTTATTGAATGAAAACAGTCGAGTATAGTCATTCTTCATAAAGACTGTTTTCACCTAGCATGTTGTTTTATTAGGAAGGTTGGCGGAATCTTTTCTTTTGTAAAATGATGACTTACATATAAAGCAACCTCTTATGGTACAAGGATGGAGAGAACAATAAAGGTTACGAATAGAGCCTCATAAGATAAAAATTTTGTATGTGTGTTATCTGTAAAATGGCACAACGATGAATACACCGAAAATCACAAAAAAATACTAATAACAAAATAAATTACTATAATTTCACGTAAATCCTTCTATTTTCATCATACCAACTTGATATCGTCTTGAATTTCACAAAGTTTTGTTCTATTTTTCTGAAATTTCCCCTAGTATACTTACTCATAAGAAATGAATAATGGGGTGTTTATGATTAGTACAAATAAGCGTAGCATTGAAAATTATACAGGATCAGAATTAAATGCAAAAGGTTGGGTTCAAGAAGCAGCATTAAGAATGCTCATGAATAATTTAAATGAGGATGTAGCAGAAAGACCTGAAGATCTCGTTGTATATGGAGGTATTGGCAAAGCTGCTCGTAATTGGGAAAGCTATGATGCGATTATTAAAACTTTACACAATTTAGAAGACGATGAAACGATGCTTGTTCAATCTGGGAAACCAGTTGCGGTGTTTAAAACACACACGGACGCACCTAGAGTGTTAATTGCAAACTCAAATCTTGTGCCAGCTTGGGCAAATTGGGATCACTTCCATGAGCTTGATAAAAAAGGCTTAATGATGTATGG
This sequence comes from Cytobacillus sp. IB215665, assembly GCF_033963835.1. Lineage (NCBI taxonomy): Bacteria > Bacillati > Bacillota > Bacilli > Caryophanales > Bacillaceae > Cytobacillus > Cytobacillus sp. IB215665. The sequence continues at coordinate 132,302 of NZ_JAXBME010000003.1, read as the reverse complement.
ACAAATGACAGCTGGTAGCTGGATATATATCGGCAGCCAAGGTATCGTTCAAGGCACATATGAGACGTTTGCTGAACTTGGACGCCAGCATTTCAATAGTACACTAAAAGGAACGATATCTCTAACAGCCGGATTAGGTGGTATGGGTGGAGCACAGCCATTAGCTGTTACTTTAAATGAAGGTGTTTGTATTGCTATTGAGGTAGATCGAACTAGAATTCAACGACGCATTGAAACACGCTATCTAGATATAATGACAGAAAGCATTGATGAAGCTATTCAATTGGCACGTGAAGCGAAGGAACAGGGGAAACCACTATCGATTGGTTTATTAGGAAACGCTGCAGAAGTATTACCAGAAATGATTAGCAAAGGATTTACTCCAGATGTACTAACAGATCAAACGTCCGCACATGATCCAATAAATGGATATATACCTTTAGGCTATTCTCTAGAGAAGGCAGATGAGTTACGTAAAGCTGATCCAAAAGCATATGAGAGTGAATCTAAGAAGAGTATTGCTGAACATGTAAAAGCGATGTTAACAATGCAGGAACTAGGTGCGATTACTTTCGACTATGGAAATAACATTAGGCAGGTAGCAAAGGATGAAGGAGTGGACAACGCTTTTAATTTCCCTGGCTTTGTACCAGCTTATATTCGTCCACAGTTTTGTGAAGGAAAAGGGCCTTTCAGATGGGTTGCTTTATCAGGAGACCCAGAAGATATTTATAAGACAGATGAAGTCATTTTACGTGAGTTTAGCTACAATAAACATTTATGCAATTGGATTAAAATGGCTCGTGAAAAAATTCAATTTCAAGGGTTACCATCTCGCATTTGTTGGTTAGGTTATGGAGAGCGCGCTAAATTTGGGAAAATTATTAATGACATGGTTGCTAGCGGTGAATTGAAAGCACCAATTGTTATTGGACGTGATCATCTAGACTCTGGTTCAGTAGCTTCACCAAATCGTGAAACTGAAGGCATGATGGACGGAAGTGATGCAGTAGCTGATTGGCCAATTTTGAATGCTTTAATAAATAGCATCGGTGGTGCAAGCTGGGTATCTGTACATCATGGTGGTGGTGTAGGAATGGGGTATTCATTGCATGCAGGTATGGTCATCGTTGCTGATGGAACACCAGAAGCTGCAAAAAGGCTTGAACGTGTGTTAACGACAGATCCTGGTATGGGAGTTGTTCGTCATGCAGATGCGGGGTATGATTTAGCGAAAAAGACAGCAAAAGAAAAAGGTATACACATTCCAATGATGGATTAAGGGGAGGAGGGTAATTATGAAACCACTTTTTATTAGAAATGCAAATGAAGTGATAACGCTGAAAGGTAGTTCAGAACATCCACGAAAGTTAGAGCAGATGGAAAACCTAGAAGTAATTAAAGGTGGCAGTGTCTGGTTGGAGAACGACAAAATCATAGCTGTTGGTACGGATGAACAACTATATGAACAATTTATGCATCAAATTGATGAAGCAGAAGTAGTTGATGCGCGTGGCAAAGTGATCTTACCTGGCTTAGTAGATCCTCATACTCATTTAGTGCATGCAGGAAGCCGAGAAAATGAATTTAATATGCGCCTAAAAGGTGCGAGCTATATGGATATTATGAATGCTGGTGGTGGCATCCATGCATCTACAAAAGCAACAAAGGAAGCTAGTCATGATCAATTGTACGCGGAAAGTAAACGTAGATTAGATCATTTTTTACTTCACGGTGTTACGACTGTGGAAGCGAAAAGTGGCTATGGCTTAGCATTAGAGCATGAAATAAAGCAGCTTGAAGTAGCAAAACAACTTAATGAAGATCACTTCATTGATATTGTTTCCACTTTTATGGGGGCACATGCGGTACCTGCAGAATATAAAGGTCGACCTGATGAGTTTGTAGATATCGTTGTAAATGAAATGATCCCTAAGGTTGCGCAGACAAAACTTGCTGAATTTAATGACGTATTTTGTGAACATGGTGTGTTTACACCAGAGCAATCAAAGCGTATTTTACAAGCTGGATTGGAACATGGCTTACTTCCTAAAATCCATGCAGATGAGATTGAGCCATATGGTGGGGCTGAAACTGCAGCAGAAGTTGGAGCAGTATCAGCTGACCATTTGCTTAAAGCATCGGAAAAAGGTATGGAAATGATGGCAGAAAATGATGTTATAGGCGTGTTGCTCCCAGGAACAGCATTTTTTCTCATGGCTGAATTTGCAAATGGGCGCAAAATGATTGATAAAGGTGTCCCGGTAGCTTTATCTACGGATTGTAATCCTGGGTCTTCACCTACTGTTTCAATGCCATTTATTATGAATTTAGGCTGCTTAAAAATGGGTATGACTCCTGCTGAAGTAATATGTGCTGCTACAATCAATGCTGCTCATGCGATTAAACGAGGACAAGAAATAGGAAGTATTGAGGTCGGTAAAAAAGCAGATATATTAATTGTTGATGTACCGAACTATATGCAATTACCATACCATTACGGCATGAACCATACAGATACGGTTATTAAAAACGGAAAAATTGTCGTTGATGGAGGGAAGCTTTGTGTCTAATTATCCGTACCCTTTGCTTAAGCGACCACCATTTAGCTGGGATAGAGACGAGAATATAGCAGAACCTAAAGTACATGAATGGATTCAAACATTACCTGTAAATCATGATGTTAATTGGGAGAACTATGATATCTCTATTTTAGGAATACCTCTTTCGCGCTCATCTATTAGTGCATCAGCCGCGAGTGAGAATCCTGAAGCGATGCGCAGAGAATGGAAGTCTTTTACGACGTATAATATTGATTATGACATCGATTTAAGGGACCTTTCTGTAGTAGATTTAGGTGATGTTAAACAGCATGTTACAGACATTGCACTGTGTCATCAAAATATTACCGATGCTATGGTTGCAATGCGTCACCATCATCCACATTTATTACCTATCATGCTCGGTGGAGATCATTCCATTACTGCAATGTTAGTGAAAGGGTGGAAGAAGGCACATGCTAATGCGAAAATAGGTATTTTACAGTTTGATACTCATTTTGATCTACGAGATGTAAATGAATTTGGTCCAGCGAACGGTACACCAATTAGAAACCTCATTGAAAGCGAGATAATAGAAGGTAAACATGTGTATAATATAGGCCTTCATGGTTTCTTTAATGCGAAATCATTAAAGGACTATGCAGACGAATGTGGGTTGAATTATACGACACTACGTGAGGCTCGTAAACAAGGAATTGAACACGTAGTAAAGCGAGCAATAGATGAGCTGAGTAAACAAGTAGATACAATATATTTGACTGTTGATATGGATGTACTAGATATTACTGCTGGGCCGGGGGCACCTGCTGCAACACCTGGTGGAATGAGAACAGATGAGTTGTTTGATGCTGTTTATATTGCTGGTCAAAGTGACAAAGTGAAGGCAATGGATATTGTTTGTCTTGATCCACATAAGGATCAAGCAAATTCAACTGTCAAAGCAGGTGTACATGTCATGCTATCATTTTTATCTGGATATGTTAATAGATCAAGTGAAAAGAGCTCTGTTCGTTAATTCTCTCATTTCAACAATGATGCTTTGATGAACGTGTCAATATATAAACATCAATTCTGAAAGCTTTTGAGATGGAGCTTTTAAGATATTGCTATAATAATAATCCTGCTCGTATGTTGGCAGGATCTTTTTTTATTCTCAATGTGGTCAGGTTGTCATATAACTTTGTATTATTAAGACTCTTTAGTGCTTGTTTAAGTCAACTCTATGAAGGAAAGTATGTTATTGAAGATGAGAGTAGTTTTGACTTTCACATTAAAAAGAAGTTACGACTAATTGATCCTTCCGTATGGCTTGACAATAAATTGCCAAGATCATCCCAATTATCTAGCAAGATTAGGAGTATGACAGATGATGCTGAAAGGAAATCTAAAAAGGGTGTATACGTTAAATTAAGTTTGTAGATATGAAATTATCAGGTGTATAAAATTGTTATATATTGATTTCTTGTATATCATGACATAGGGGGAGAGCGATGTATAATTCTCTGCTAAGTTTAAAAATGGGGACAGTAAAACAGCGTAAAGCATATAGTGCCATAGAAAATTTAGGAATAATGAATGACTTAGTTGAGTATGATCCTGTAGTATGTGGAACGATACCCATTGGTGTTGATGTAATCGATTCTGATTTAGACATTATTATGGAAGTTGATCATTTACATAAACAAAGATTTGAAAATAAAGTAAAAAAACTTTATGGGAATGAAATCAATTTTAAGATCGTCAGAAAAAATATTAGAAACTTGGAAGTAGTCAAGGCCAATTTCATATTTTACGGCTTTGAATTTGAAATATTTGGACAATCACAGCCAGTTTTACAACAATATGCTTACCAACACATGGTTATAGAGAGATTTATACTAGAAGAGTTTCCAAGTATACGGCAACAAGTCGTTAATCTAAAAATAAAAGGATATAAGACTGAACCAGCATTTTGTGAAATTTTAGGTTTATCCGGAGATTCTTACGAGGCATTATTAAATTATGGGAGAGAAAAAGGGATTATTTAATGTTCATAAATTTTTTATCTACGTGAGAAACCACCAAATCCTTCAAAATTGAAATGACGAATAACAGCCGTATTAAACTTATTAAAATAAATTGAAAAAGAAAGTACACCTATATTTTGTAACGTAAACTCGGAAATCTTTATAGAATTTATGAGAACTTCAAGTTAACAATTCACTATTTAACATTATCCTAAAATCATGCTATTAAATTAGGGGTAGCACTAAATTATGAAAAATACTATAAAGATGCGTTTGTAAAGATTCTAAGGAAATGCAGTTAAAATAACGTAACTTGGTATAACAGCATCAAGGATTATATAACTGTTAATGATGGTAAGTGTATAACAATATTGCCGTGGTTCTAATTTGGTGATTATAGTAACAAAGCTTACGAACAGAATCTTATTCAACTACAACAAATATGCTTGTATTAATAATAATCTGAAAATTATGAATATAAGTATGATTTATATGTATTTTATGGTAAAATCAATGTGAAAAATTTAACATTTTAGGAGGGATGTTTTTGTTCACTAACCGGAAAGTTACTTTATTCGCATGTCTATTAATCACTTCTCTATTTGTATTAGGCTGTAGTAAGGAGGATGCTAGTAGCAAGGAGAAATCACCATCACTTCAAGTAATTGGCCACGCTAGTGTGAAAATTAAAACGAGCGATGGTAAAGTCATTTATATTGATCCTTGGGCAGGTGATGAGGAGGATTACTCAGAACCAGCAGATATTATTCTATCCACTCATGGACATTATGATCACAGTGATTTGTCAAAAGTAACGAAAAAAGATCAAACAGAAATTATTACACAATTTTACGATTTTGAAAATAATAAGATTGAGAGTGACTTACCCGGTAAAAACATTGAAGTATTAGGCATTAATATTAGTGCAGTTGTAGCTTATAATGATCACCACCCTATAGATTTATCCTATGGTTACGTACTAGAGTTTGATGGACTTCGGGTTTATCATGCTGGTGATACTGGTAAAATAGATGAAATGAATTTGTTGTCTGACAAAAATATAAATTATGCCTTATTAGGTATAGACGGTACATATGATAACATGAATGCAGAGGAAGCTATGGATGCAGCAATAATGATAAACGCTGATCGTGTCATTCCTATTCATACAGATGAACCTGGCATTTATAACGAAGAGAATGTTGAGAAATTCGAGGTGGAAAATAAATTAGTAGTAAAACCAGGAGAGACGATACAGTTAGAAGAGAAAAACTAGATTTAAAGTGTCTAATATTAGACTAATTAATAGAGAAAGCAAGGGAACTCTAAAGTGGAGTTCCCTTGTTCGTGATATCGTTCCAGTTGTAAAAAAAGATTCCAATAACATCAGGCTAAGAAAAGATTTAAAATAAGATAATTAGACGGTTTAATCAATACTACAAATAATAGCAGGGCACTCTTCGCAATTAATTTCTGTTTTTAAGAACTCTAAATCAAGAATGGTAATGAATCCTTTATTCATTGATATTTTCTTTTGACGTCGCAAGTCATTTAACATTCGGTTGACACTTTCTCTTGTTGTACCACAAAAGTTTGCCAGCTCCTGATTCGTAAGCGGTAAGTCAATAAAAATCCCATCTTCTTTCTTAATTCCATAGCTGTTTGACATACGAATAAGAGTAGAATATAGTGCACCTTTTTTTCCATTTAGAACTAAATCACGAAATTTTGTTTGCGTTTTCCGAAAGTGATCACTCATCCATTTCATAAATTCAAATGCAAGTTGGCTATTTTGAAAAAACTGCGTTTCTAGGTAGTCTTTTTTTATGACAGCTACTTCACAATCCTCTAGCACCTTTGCATTGAGAATATATTTTGCATCATCTGTAAAAAGTGTAAGCTCACCTACGATGTCATCTTGTCGACATATCCTTAATGTAAGTTCACGTCCATCAGCAGAAATTTTACTAATTTGTATTCTTCCCGAACGAATGATATAAAGTTCTGTAGCCTCCATCCCTTCTTGAAAAAGGTATGCTCCCTTGTTAACTTTCACGGTGTACTCAGAGGAATTTAACAATTCTTTTAGCTCAACAGACATGGTTGGTTTTGTAGGCTGGGATTGATTTTTTATTGTTACCACCTACCTTATGGAAGAATTAGTTGTTACTTCTATTAAATATGAAAACATTCAAAACTGCAACGTAAATATTATCATTCTACTGGGTTATCGAAAGGATTATGATTTTTTTTGATGTTGTACAACATAGATAATAGTATTATAAAGTTTGATTGAACTTAATTTATACTACCTCATTCATTCTAACTTAAAATTAATTAAAATTTTTCATAAAATGTCACAAATTGATGAGTAAAATTGTTTTAATTATGAAACGCTTATTTATCAGGCTCTTTTCGTAAACTTAGTTGTCATTGTCACGAAATTAGAAATACCAATAAGTATTGTAGCATTGCCGTAAGTGCTAATGAAAAGATGCTACAAACGCCATGTACAAAACAGCTTTGAACATAACTTTTAGTTATATGTAGCAAAACAACAGTCAATACGAAGATTGCCTTTATCAAAAAAAGAGGAGGGAAGGTAGTTGGAGAACGTAGCCGAAAACAAAGACAAGATATTGGACGATTATAACGATGATTTTAGCGAATTGATTAGTAAAAATCATCAAAGGATTCATACATATTGTTTTCATATGCTTAGAAATGTCCTAGATGCTGAAGATGCTACTCAAGAAGTGTTCGTGAAGGCTTATAATAACTTGCATAAAATAACCAATGAAACCAATCTATCTGCTTGGTTATATAAAATTGCATATCATCATTGTTTGAATGTCATAAAAAGACAAAGGTTAATCAAATTTATACCATTTCAACCTCATAATGAACCGCTAGCTCATAATAATGCAACAATGCATGAAACAGAGTTTAGTGAAGAGATTTCAGATGCTTTACGAGAATTATCAGCAAAAGAACGTACAATTATTATTTTAAAAACAGTTCAGGAGCTTTCATACACAGAAATTGGGCAAATTATGAGTAGTAATCAACCCGCAGTGCGCAAATGCTATGAGCGGGCTAGGAAAAAGCTAAAAAGATATTTACTAGCAAACGAGAATAGGAGGATAAAAGATGAAGAAATTTCATTCCTTTGAAGACTTTGAACGATCATTGAAAAATGAACAAATCCCTACAATGAATGAACAACAAATACATGAAGCTGTGTTTTACAAGAAAGATAGTAAAAGAACAAGCTTCATTGTTAACCGAAGGCTAGTGTTAATGACAACGGTATTACTCATTATTTTAACAACGTCAGTCGGTGTCGCTGCAAAATTAAATGGCTGGTCGTTGTTAAATACAAAAGGTGAAACGATGCTAGAGGTTACGAATGAAGAGTGGGATCATCCAAGTTTGAAACAATATGATGATAAAATCGATGAGTTAAAAAATACGCTTGAACCAGGTGAGTTTCTTTATTTTCTACCTATTGATCAATACGAAAGATATGGTCCAGGTGCTGTACTAACTGTTAAAAATGATACATATTTTTCTGATTATACAAATATGAAAAACTTTATTGAAAATAAAGTCTTATTACCAACTGAATTTCCTGGAGCCTATGAACTAGATAAAGGACAAATACAATACACTATTAAAAGTGAAGAAAACCTCTTAAATGTATATGAAGAAATGTATAAAGAGGGTAAAAGTAAGGGTCTAGAGTTTGTTACAAAAGAAGGAGAACTAAGTTCTAACATAGTTGTAATTTCAATGACCTTAAAAAACGAACTATACGAAAAGGTTTATATTAATATAATTTCAAGTACAAATGGCACTAAATGGCATATGAGTGATAAAGAATTAGAGCAATCAGAGAAGAGAAACCTAAATGGCGTAGATTATATATATAATTCAGATGAAAATAGAATATTATTTGCTGTTGAGGACGGAAAAGGAGAAAACTGGATTTATAGCATGCATCAAGTTAATAAGAGATCACCTGAAAACCCTTTACTTGATTTAACGGAAAATATTTTAAAACAAAAATAAGGTTAACGCCATATTTAAAGAGTAAATCAGGTGGAGGAGCACTCCACTTGATTTTAATTATGAGTATATTAATTGCTCAACTGTGCTACAAGGGTTAGTGTTTATACATCGTCGAAAATTGATTCCAGTCACAAATGATGATTTTCTTTTCTTCAATATCAATCATACGTTCACTTTTTAATTTTGAAAAAACTCGACTTACGCTTTCACGGGTAGATCCAATTATATTTGCAAATTCCTGTACTGTTAAAGGAAGTTCAATTTGAACTCCTTTACTTTTTTTTATACCAAAATCCTTTGCTAATCGATCAAGTGTTGAAATTGTTTTACTATATACATCCAGTAATGCGATATCTCTTATGATTGATGTAAAGCTACGTAGCTGACGACTCATATAACGAATCATTTCAACAGCTATGTCTGGGTTCTGCATTAATTCAACTTGTAAATGATTCGTGTCTAAGTATAAAACTTCCCCCTCTTGAAGCATTTGAGAAGTTGCAGGATACCGTGTTCCTTCTTCGCTAAATAACGCTGCTTCAGCGAATATATCTCCTGCTTTTTTTAAGCAAACAACAATTTCTTTTCCAGTCTGGTCTCCTTTTGTGAGGCGAACAATTCCAGATTTCACAAAAAAAACTGCTGTAGCTTCCTCAACTTCAGAAAAGATAATTTCCCCCTTATTAAAATATTGAGATTTAAGATTTTCCGAAATAAAGGCTAATGATTGCTCTGGTAAATCTTGAAATATATTTATTTTTCGTAACATCTGGACATACATGTTAAAACCTCCTTAACTGAGATAATAAAGAAATAATAGGAGAAATCGCTCCAAAAAATGTTTCCCAGTTAAAGTGTATACGACAAGTTAATTTCTTTAAGTGACAAGCATCACATTGTTTATAAATATATTTTGCTTTAATATGTATATAATAGGTTAAATATGCTATTACTGACTTAAATAATTTATGGGGGAGAGATTGCTTATGGTCAATCAGGCAATATCAATTCAAGACCAACATCATCGCCCTTTGCGGGATATAAGAATATCAGTTACTGACAGATGTAATTTTCGTTGTTCATATTGTATGCCAGCAGACATATTCGGCCCTGATTTTCCATTTTTACAAAGGAAAGAACTATTGACGTTTGAAGAAATTTCTAGACTCGTCAAATGCTTTGCTGAGGTTGGTGTGAAGAAGGTAAGGTTAACTGGGGGAGAACCGTTACTTAGAAAGGATCTTCATATTTTAATTAAGCAACTGTCATTAATCGCTGGAATTGAGGATATTGCTCTTACTACAAACGGAATATATTTACCAAAATATGCGAAAGAGTTAAAGCAAGCTGGTTTACAGCGTGTAAATATAAGCTTGGATGCTATTGAAGATGAAATATTTAAAAAAATGAACGGCAGATCTGTAGGCGTATCACCAGTTTTAAAAGGTATAGCGGCTGCTAAAAAAGAGGGTCTAATCGTAAAAGTAAATATGGTTGTTAAGAAGGGCTTAAATGATTCTCAAATTATACCGATGGCGAAATATTTTAAAAAGGAAGAGATTCCTATTCGCTATATTGAGTTTATGGATGTCGGTAGCACAAATGGCTGGAATTATGATCAAGTGGTAACGAAAAAACAAATATTTCACCAGTTAGAAGAACACTTTGAATTAGAACCAGTAGAGCAACGATATTTTGGCGAAGTAGCAACATGCTATCGCCATAAAGGCTCAAATACAGAAGTAGGATTCATTACATCTGTTTCAGAGTCATTTTGTTCCAGCTGTACAAGGGCTCGTATATCAGCAGATGGGAAAATGTACAATTGTTTATTTGCATCGAAAGGCCACGATTTTAAGAAAATATTACGTGCTAATGCATCAAGTGAAACAATTATAGAGGAAATTAAAAAGGTGTGGGGTGCGCGACATGATCGTTATTCAGATGAACGCACTGAACACTCAGCAAAAATGAGAGAAAAAATCGAAATGTCCTACATTGGCGGGTGAGAAGTATCTTGAACATCCCCGATAAGCAAAGAAGAGTCGGATGAAAAGTCACTTTTTAACGTTCTGAAGGTTTGTTTTATGAAAACAAGCAGATAAGCTCTGTAGGTAGGATATCATAGAAATCAGCAAACTCAATAACAAACCCTCTGACACAATTTGTCAGAGGGTTTTAACTTATGAAATCTTATTGAATAAAATATTATTTTCTAGATGGATATGCTCAAATAAATCAGATTCTAGCTCTTCTAATCGATTAAATACTAATTGATACGTTCTACATGCACCTAATGGTGGAGTGAAATTATTCGTTACGGTACGTAGTTCTTTTAAGATATCACCTGCATTATCATGTTCATTTTTCGTAGCTTCGAGAATATTGACGATTTTGTCTCGATTACTATTAGAAGGGTCGCGCTCGAACGATAAGAATGATGGAAATAACTCAGTTTCTTCACTGATAAGGTGCTCTTCTAAATCTGCTTTTAACGTGTTGAATAGCTTATGAACTTGTATAAGTTCTGGATGGGTTTGTCCATGTACCCTCATCACCTTAGTTACATACGGGCTTAATTGTGGAAGCTCCTCTTCTAAATAACGATGATGTTTATCTATTATGCGATTGATAAGTTCGGTAATAGATGCCGAATTCCAGTTGTGTTGAGAACTTGAATCGTTTTCTTTCTCTTCATACAATTTGTTTAGCTCTGCAATTATTTTTTTTGTAGAAACATTTCTTTCAAGAGCTGATTCTTTTATCGGTCGATTCCCATTACAACAAAAATCAATCCTATAAGATTTAAATATATCACTAGCTTTAGGAAATTCTGCTACAACTTCCCCTACAATCATGTTTTCATCGAATTTATTTGGCATTTCTATTTCCTCCTCATTATTAAAAGTGAATACTTCCGTTATAGCATAGCCAATTCAAATGCGTAGCGTGGTGATTGAGATCACAGGTCTTTCATTGTGAACGTAACTTTATGGACAGGAAATGCGGTGTCAATTAGGTAAATTGACAATTAGCGTCACACATCTTTCATAATATCGAAACAGGATTGTGACAAATGTCATACAAAAATGAAAAAAGCTATTATATGATGAAATTACAATGAGAAGAATTATCATTATCATAAAAGATGTTAATTTGTATCTTTAGCTATGAAGAACTTTTCCGCTATTTCAGGAGGGATATCATATGAACATGGCTAGCTTGAAAAAAGGTTCTACAGCAAAAATTATTGATTTGTCATTAGCAAGTGATCTTGTGAAGCAACGGTTATTAGACATGGGCGTCGTAGAAGGTGAAAATATTTGCTTAAGGTGTGTCATGCCATTTGGAGGTCCAGTATTGATTGAGTGCTGCGGACAATGTATAAGCATTAGACGTAATGAGGCAGCGAAGATTGGAGTGGATGATATTGTCCTCACAAATTGCACTATTCGGGAATCCTAATACAGGAAAAACATCGCTGTTTAATAATTTGACAGGATCATATGAATACGTTGGTAACTGGAGTGGGGTGACCGTTGAGAAGAAAATTGGTATTTTAAGAGATAATCAAGGCCAGCTCATTGATCTCCCAGGAGTGTATTCATTAAATCCACTTTCAAAGGATGAAGAAGTTGTCACAAATTTTATGCTTACAGCATCATTTGAAAAAATTGTTAATATTGTTGATGCTTCTCAACTAAAGCGGAATTTACACTTAACAGTGCAGTTGCTAGAGTTCGAGAAACCTATCATTATCGGTTTAAATATGGTTGATGTTGCAAAAAAAAGAGGCTTGAAGATCAATGCTGAAAAATTAGCTGACTTGCTTGATGTCATAGTAGCCCCTATTATTGCTCGAACTGGAATGGGCTGTGGAGAACTTACAGCTAATCTTGCGTTGCTAAATGAATCTAGTGAAAGGGTATTTGCATTAAATTATGGTGTTATTTTAGAAGAAGCTATTCAGCAAATTGAAGATAAACTACCAGACAAATTATCTATATCAAAACGGTGGTTAGCTATACAATATTTGGAAGGGAATAAACAAGTAGAGTCATATGTTAACCAACTTTTAAAACCAAATATACTTGAGAAAATAAAGCACCAAACGGAACAGATGATATCAAAAGATGCTGAAGGTGGAACAATACGTCATTATATCTATCATATACGTGATCAGTTTATTAGTGATTTAATAGTAAATGTAATGGAAGTGTCAGAGACAAAGGAAAGAACAACAACGGAATTAATTGATAATATAGTCACGAATAAATACTTCGGGTTACCACTATTTTTACTATTTATGTATATCATTTTTATGGTAACTTTTGATTGGCTCGGTTCACCTTTAGCGGATTTGTTGGATGGCTTTATATCAGGACCAATATCAACATTGTTAGCAAATGGACTTGAGGTTATAGGTGCTTCGGAGTTTATTCAATCGCTAGTACTTGATGGCATTGTGGCAGGGGTTGGTGGAGTATTAGTATTTGTACCACAAATTTTTATCTTGTTTCTATTAATCTCATTCCTTGAAGATTCAGGATATTTGGCGAGAGTAGCTGTCGTGATGGATAGATTAATGGAGGCAATTGGCTTAAATGGAAAGGCATTTATTCCTATGATTATAGGTTTCGGATGTAATGTTCCAGGTGTTATGGCAGCTAGAACAATTGAGCAACCGAAAGAGCGTTTGTTAACAATATTATTAACGCCTTTAATGTCTTGCTCCGCAAGATTACCTGTATATGCGTTGTTTGCAGGAGCATTCTTTATTAAACATCAAGCTGTCATCGTATTTTTATTGTATGTATTAGGAATTGTTGTTGCGATGGTGCTAGCAAAATTGTTCTCTAGTATATTTTTCAAAGGAGAAAAATCACTGTTCGTCATGGAACTACCTCCTTATCGCATCCCTCAATTGTTAACATTGTCACGTAGTACGTGGGAGAAGGGAAAGGGATTTTTGAAAAAAGCAGGAACAATCATTTTTGCAGGTTCTGTTTTTATTTGGTTGTTAACATACTTTGGACCAAGTGGTGTCGCTGAACAAATGGATAATAGCTTTTTAGCTTTAATAGGTGGTTATATAGCTCCTTTATTTGCCCCTTTAGGATTTGGCACATGGCAAGCTGCCGCTTCGTTGATGACAGGTTTTTTTGCAAAAGAAGTTGTCGTATCGACGATGAATATTATTTACTATGCGCCTAACACAGAATCTTTACAAGGAATGTTATCACAATATTATACACCAATCTCCGCTATTAGCTTTATGTCATTTGTCCTTTTATACGTACCTTGTCTTGCAACAGTAGCTACGATAAAAAAAGAATCGAATTCGACGAAATGGACACTTTTTTCAGTTGGATATGCCCTAGTAATTGCTTATGTAATTTCTTTACTTATTTATCAAGTCGGAAAAATGTTTTTATAGTAGTAAGTATAGATCACTGACTAAATATTAAAGGAAGTGATAAAATGGTAGTAAATATTGTCCTTGGAACATTGATTATCGGTTATGCGGCATTCATGCTCTTAAAATCATTAAAACGTAGCTCAAAAGGAAAATGTGCAAATTGTTCAAGTTCTTGCCAGCTTCCATGTGCTCATACTTCAACAGTACATGATGAAGTTTCACAAGCTCCAGAAGAGCATACAGTTAAATAATGGAGGAGCATGGTTTCTTTTAGAGGAGATTTAACAAGGATGAGAAAATAAACCAATTTAGTAATTTGGCAGTCGTGGTCAAGGACTTTGCTATTAAAAAAGTTTTATCAACTTAATGCATCATTTTATGAAATTAGCTCAGCTAGATAAACTTTAAGCTATCGTTAAAGAGAAGAAAAGATATTGGAAACTTTTGTTGTATACCCGTAAATAATTAGAATGTAAATAAGTCTGTTAGAAATAACTATAAAGGAGTAGGCACATGGTGGAAAAAAGACAATTAACACCAGTATCAGAAGCTGTTAGCAAGGTTATGGCACATGCTAAGCATGGTGAAATAGAAAAAGTATCAATAGATGATTGCTATGGTCGTTTTCTTGCAGAAACGATTGTTGCAGATCACGATGTACCACACTTTGATCGCTCTGCTTTTGACGGCTTTGCGATACGTGCAGTAGATTCCATACATGCGAATCAACATAATCTTATTGAATTTGAAGTGGTTGAAGAAATAGGTGCTGGGCAGGTAGCATCAGAGACATTAACAGAAGGTCAAGCGATACGAATTATGACAGGAGCGCGAATGCCTTCGACTGCAAACGCGATTGTAATGCTCGAATTAACAAAGCAATACGAACGTGATGGAAAAAAGTATATGTCTATTAAGCGACCTTTTAAAGAAGGTGATAACGTTTCTTTTAAAGGTGAAGACACAAAAAAAGGTACTGTATTAGTTGAAAAAGGACATTTTATAAATCCAGGTATAAAAGCGTTATTAGCTACATTTGGTTATAGTACTGTAAAAGTAGGAAAAAAACCAAAAGTAGGTGTGTTTGCAACAGGGTCAGAACTACTTGATGTAGATATGCCTCTAGAGCCAGGAAAAATACGAAATAGTAATTCCTACATGATTTGCGATCAAATAGAACGTTGTGGTGGAGAGGCCGTTTATCTTGGAAAGCTCATGGATGATTTTCAATCATGTTACGAGGCGATGAAAAATGCACTTCAACATGTTGATATTCTTATTACCACAGGCGGTGTTTCTGTAGGAGACTTTGATTACATACAAGAAATTTATAACAAGCTAGGAGCTGAACTCCTTTTCAACAAAATTTCAATGCGACCGGGCAGTGTGACTTCAGTTGCACAGTTAAATGGTCAGCTATTATTTGGCTTATCTGGGAATCCATCAGCCTGTTATGTTGGTTTTGAACTATATGCTCGTCCAATCATAAGGAGCCTATTATTTTCAGCACGTCCACACCTTCAAAAAATTCAAGCTACGCTTAATGAAGACTTCCCTAAAGCTAATCCTTTCACGAGATTTGTAAGGAGTAAGTTGTCATACCATGAAGGAAAAGTTTTTGTAGCGCCGAGTGGTTTAGATAAATCAAATGTAGTTGTTTCTTTAGCTTCTACGAATGCGTTAATGATGTTACCAGGTGGCACTAGAGGATTTCAAAAAGGAATGCTGGTAGACGTGTTGTTACTTGAAGATCAAGAAGGTTGTCAATGGCCGTGGTGAAAACACCAGTAATTTTACAAATAGTAGGGTATCAAAATAGTGGGAAAACCACTTTAGTTGAACGCTTTGTGCATGAATCAGTCAAACAAGGTTTAAAGGTTGGCACAATTAAACATCATGGTCACGGTGGCAAACCAAAGGAAAATGATGTAGGGAAAGACACATATCGTCACCGGCAAGCTGGTGCAGTCATAACTGGGGTTGAGGGGGAAGGGACTGTTCACATTCATATTGAAAATGACGAAACTTCCTTGAAGCAATTACTACAAATGTATAATCCATTTGGCCTAGACATCATTTTTGTAGAGGGATATAAACAAGCACAATTTCCGAAAATCGTTTTATTACGATCGATAGAAGATATCCATTTATGTAACGAATTAACGAACGTGTTAGCTATGATAAAATGGTTCGATCATCATCAATTTGATGAGGTTCAATATAAGGTGTTCAATATTGGTGAGCAAGAAAAATATATTCCGACGATTTTACAAAATGTGAGGAGACGACATGGACAATAAAAATTTTTTAGTGACTGAAGATCCAATTCGAGTTCAAGAATTAATAGATAAAGTAGTTAGGCGTGAAGCAGGAGCGGTAACTACTTTCATCGGTACAGTGAGAGAGTTTACAAAGGGAAAGCGAACTTTATTTTTACAATATGAATCATATGTTACGATGGCTGAAAAAAAACTAGCACAAATAGGTGAAGAAATAACAGAGAAATGGCCTGATGCTACAGTAGCGATCACTCATCGAATTGGTAGGTTAGAAATATCAGATATTGCAGTGGTCATTGCTGTATCAACACCTCATAGAAAAGATGCTTATGAGGCGAATGAGTATGCGATTGAACGTATAAAGCAAATTGTTCCGATTTGGAAAAAAGAGCATTGGGAAAATGGTGAAAAATGGATTGGTGATCAACTGGAACAAAATGAATACCCAACAGGACAACCTGAGGAGGAGCATATCAATGATTAAAGTTTTACTTTTTGCACATTTGCAGGATGAGGTAGGTAAAGAAACGATAACGATAGATAAGGCACCTCTAACAATAGCTGAATTAAAAGTATTGCTATCAGACCAATTTGAACTACAAAATGTAGAACAATTAATGTTTGCAATAAATGAAGAATATGCACAAGAGAATGATGTCGTCCAAACAGGAGATATTGTTGCACTTATTCCACCTGTAAGCGGAGGGTGAAAATAAAGTCATATATTTCAAAACTCGTATAGAATCAGGGCACCTTTTCTCCTATAATAAAAATCATGATCATAAAAAAGACTTTTTGTTAATATGGTAATTTTTCACAAAGTCGAGCTATTAGTAGGAAAAACAACGATCAATGAGTGAAAACAATATATGTTAAAAAGATAACTCCACCTAGTGTAGAGTTATCTTTTTTATGGGTTGAGATCGCAGATATATCTTACATGTAATGGGTTTGCTCTTTTATAGCGTAGTTTTTTATTTTTTCGTAAAGCGTTGAGCGACTAATGCCTAACAAATGGGCTGCTTTAGTTCGATTGCCGTTTGTTTGGATAAGCGCTTGAATGATCAATGATTTTTCAGACTCTTTCAGAAGATTTTTTTGATTAGTAAAATATCCATTGTTAAAGCTATGAAAAGTAGGTTGTGTTTGTTGAGGTTCATGTGAAAGCTCTTCAAATTGAATATGTAGTGGCTCGATCCATTTTGTATTAGTAAAGTGATAAGCACGTTCAATAATGTTCTCAAGTTGCCGTACATTTCCAGGCCAATCGTATTGTTGAAGCTTTTCAATGCCACCGTTTGAAATACCAAGGATAGCTCGCTTTGTTTTGCCATTAAACTTTTCAATGAAGTGATTACATAGTAATGGGATATCCTCCATACGTTCTTTTAAAGGAGGGATTTGGAGTTGTATGACATTGATTCGATAGTATAAATCTTCTCTAAAATTTCCTTTAGCAATTAACTCAATTAAATTCTTATTTGTAGCTGCTATAATTCTCACGTCAACCTTGATCGTTTTTGTGCCACCAACTCTTTCAAACTCTCTTTCTTGTAAAACACGTAATAGCTTTGCTTGGAGAGATAACGGCATATCACCAATTTCATCTAAAAAAAGGGTACCTTCATGGGCTAATTCAAATTTACCAGGTTTCCCTCCTCTTTTTGCACCAGTAAAGGCACCAGAAGTATAGCCGAAAATCTCTGCTTCTAACAGCTCTTCAGGAATAGCTGCACAGTTAATTTTGATGAAATTCCCTTTTCTACCTGATGACAAATGGATACCATCTGCTAATAATTCTTTACCAGTGCCACTCTTTCCAGTAATTAAAATGGTAGAAAATGATTGTGCGGCTATTAGTGCTTGTTGTGTTAAATCTTCCATTTTCTCACTTCTAGAAATGATGTGATGAAAATAATTTGTGCTTTGTTTTGTAGATACTAGATTTTTAGCGACTTGTTCATAATCTGTAATATCCTTCAAAACCACCATGCCCCCAGTAATTGTTTCCCATTGTACTAAAGGTATAAATGAAGCAATCACTGATGTTGTACCAATTAATAGTTGCTTATGCTTTATCGTGATCTTTGATTTAATTGCAGACTTTAAATAATGGGTAACTGTTGGAGAGATCTCTTCTATTGAATGATTGATAAGTTGAGTTTTATCGTAGTTAAGGATACTAGTTGCAGGTGTGTTAACAGATGTAATTGTGAGGTGTAAGTTAACAGAAATAACCGACTCTTCTAGGTTATTTATTAATAAATTTAGACGATCTGTTAAGCTTTGACTTTCTGAAATTAGCCCTCGAATGAGTTCAGACTTTGTTAGTACGCCTACTACTCTTTGTTGATCGTTAAGAACGATAGCATGACCAACATTTTCTTGCACTAGCAAGTCTTTTGCATAATATACATTATCATTTTCATTAAGTGTTATTACGTTTTTTTTTATGTATGGAGTGATTTCTTTTGCTAATTCTCCTGAGTTGAGCAAACAGCGATAGAGAGAGTATTTGGTGACAATTCCTACGAATTTTTTATTACTTAATACACAAGCGATATCTTGACGAAAATGTAAAAATGCTTGAAGAACATCTCGAACGGAGCTCGTAGGTTCAATTTGGATAAATTGATACGAAGTGATTTGACGGATTTCTATTAGGAAAACCCCCTTTTCCATTTGTTGTAATTGTATTAAAAAAAATCTAAAAATTCAATACATTCGTCCGATTTCCGTACAGTCGTATGATTCTACGGACATATGTAGTCATGTTGCCATGCTAACAGCAATATATAATCGTATTTTTTATTAGGAAAAATTGTGTTTAAATTCTTTCGTATGAGCCAATTACATCACATTTATGGGTCAAAAACTCTGAGTTACCTATTTGGCACAACATTTGCATAAAGCTATTTGTAGGATATCTTTTATATTCATCTACTAATTTTTCTTGCTTATAAGGAGGTTAATTAATGAGAGAAGATTATGAGCTATATTTAAGAGAAAAAGAAAGAATTTTAAAAGGTGGGAAAGAAAAATACCATCAGTATAACGCAAGTAAAGGCAAGATGTTCGTTCGAAGTAGGTTATCGAAGTTATTTGACGAGGGGTCAATCGTTGAGGACGGTTTATTTGCCAATGCGGAGGAACCTGAATTACCTGCTGACGCTTGTATCACTGGTATCGGTGAGATTAACGGGAGAACGGTATGTTTTTTGGCAGCCGATTCAACAGTAAAAGCAGGGTCATGGGGACCAAAATCAGTCGAGAAGAATATACGAATTCAAGAAAAAGCGATGGAACTACAAGTGCCAATGTTATACCTTATTGATTCTGCAGGAGCTAGAATAACTGAGCAATTGGACGTTTTTCCTGGGAAAAGACAAGGTGGGAAGGTTTTTTATAACCAAATCCAAATGTCTGGATCTGTACCGCAAATATGTATTTTATTTGGACCGTCACCAGCTGGTGCTGCCTACGTACCTGCGTTTTCTGATTTGGTTATTATGGTTGATCAAAATGCTTCAGCGTATTTGGGGTCTCCTAGAATGGTTGAAATGGCGATCGGTGAGAAAACGACGATGGATGAAATGGGTGGAGCAAAAATGCATTGCTCAGTAAGTGGACTAGGTGATGTGCTCGTCCAAACTGAAGATGAAGCGATCGAAACATGTAAGCATTACTTAACATTTATGCCGCAAAATTGGCAAGAATCGCCGGAGGAGGGTGTAAGTAAAGAACCAGTAAAAGGAAGAAAAATAGAACAAATTATTCCTCAAAATGAAAACGTCCCTTTCGATATGTATGAACTAATTAATCAAGTAATAGATGAAGATAGCTGGTTTGAATATAAAAAGTTATTTGCACCAGAGCTCATAACTGGCTTTTGTAGGATTGGCGGAAAAGTAACGGGGGTAGTTGCAAACCAACCAAAGGTAAAGGGGGGCACCTTATTTGTAGATTCGCCAGACAAAGCAGCGCGCTTTATTAAGATTTGTAATGCCTACAGTATCCCTCTGTTGTTTTTATCAGATGTTCCAGGCTATATGATTGGATCAAAAGTCGAAAGAAGCGGGATCATTAGGCATGGTGCAAAAATGATTTCTGCACTATCAGAGGCAACAGTTTCAAAAATTTGTGTCGTTGTAAGAAAGTGTTACGGTGCAGGATTATATGCGATGGCTGGGCCAGCGTTTGGCACAGATGCAGTGTTAGCGCTGCCGAGTGGATCAATAGCTGTAATGGGACCGCAGGCAGCTGTAAATGCAGTTTATTTTAATAAAATACTCGAGCTTCCTGAAGAAGAACGCCAGGCTTTTGTTCAAGCTAAGCGAGAGGAATATGCAGAGAATATTAATATCCATAAGCTAGCTTCAGAGTTAATTATAGATGACTTAATCGGCTTTGAAGAGTTAAGATCGGCAGTTATACGTAGGTTTGCATTATATAAAACGAAAAAAGTACATGTGACCGAAAAGAGAAACGCGATTCATCCAGTATAGAAAAGAGGTGTAATAGTGGAATTCCAAACCATTTTATACGAAGTGAAAGAGCATATCGCAACGATTACTCTTAATCTTCCTGAAGTGAGAAATCCATTAACGGAGAAGTTAGTTACAGAACTTATTCAAGCGATAAAGCTAGCTGACTTAGATGAACAAGTTCATGCCATGATTTTAACAGGGCGTGGAAAATCCTTCTCAGCAGGTGGAAATTTGAATGAGTTTAAGCGGACTTCTGAAAAGGATGTTCCTACATTATATTTTGAAGGTAAAAGTAGTACAGAGTTATTTAAACTAGGAGCAACAGTACAAACACCGATGATTGCTGCAGTAAACGGTGCGGCACTTGGTGGTGGAACAGGTCTAGTTGCAATGTGCCATGTAGCTATTGCATCCACTAGTGCAAAATTAGGCTTAACAGAGCTGAAGCTAGGTATTGTTCCATTTGTTATTTTACCGTGGGTAAGAAGAGCAGTAGGAAACCGTAAAGTAATGGAAATGATGCTTAAGGCAGAAGTGTTAACAGCTGAAGACGCATGTAAATATAATTTAGTTCATCAAGTTGTGGAACCAGAGAGATTAGGTGAAGAAGTCTGGAATACTGCAAAAATAATAGCTTCTCATAGTCCACTTGCTGTAAAGCTAGCACTAGATTCATATTTTACGACTGAACAGATGGATTTTATGAAATCATTTGATTATTTATCAAACTTAAGGCTTGTATCTTTTAAAAGCGAGGACCTAAAAGAGGGTGCTTCAGCATTTTTAGAGAAACGAGTGCCCGATTGGAAAGGGGTATAAACAGTGAATTATGAAGCTCCTATAAGTGGGAATGTTTGGAAGGTTTTAGTGGAGGATGGCGATCATGTCCAAATTGGTGATGTTCTTATCATAATGGAATCTATGAAGATGGAAATTCCAATCGAAGCAACTGCTGAAGGGACAATAAAAAAAGTAATAGCTAGTGAAACAGATTTTGTGCAAGAAAGTGATATTGTTATAGAAATGAAAGACTAGGGGAGGTGGTTATGTGAAGTCAGTTCGAATAGGCGCTGCTCAAGGCTTTTATGGGGATACAATTGAACCAGCAATTGCAACAGCAAAACACGGTAATGTCGATTATTTATGCTTTGACTGCCTAGCAGAATTAACGATGGCAATATTATTAAAGGACCAACAAAAAGATCCTCATCTAGGATATGCAAGGGATATAACTATATCAATGAAAGCGCTGTTACCGTATGTGAAGGAACAAGGAATGAAGATTCTTACAAACGCGGGAGGTTTGAATCCTCTAAGAGCTCAACAAGAAGTCATTCAAATTGCAAGGCAAAATGGATTTGAAAACATAAAGGTAGCTGTCGTAACTGGAGATCATATTTATGACGATTTAGAGGATTTGATAGAACAAGGGGTTTCACTTGATCATTTTGAGACAAATGAGTCCTTTCGTACAGTAAAAGACAGAGTATTGTTTGCAAATGCTTATCTCGGCGCACAGCCCATCGTAGAAGCATTGAAAGAGGGAGCAGATATTGTAATCACTGGACGGACAACAGATACCGCGCAGTTTTTAGCACCTTTAATCTATGAATATAATTGGGGAGATGAGGAGTGGGATAAGCTTGCAAGTGGTGTATTTATGGGCCATTTACTAGAGTGTTCTGCGCAATCAACTGGGGGGAATTATAGCGGTGAATGGCATGAAGTTGCTCAAATGGACGAAATAGGTTATCCAATTGCTGAATGTCAAGAAAATGGAGAGTTTATCGTCAGTAAGGTAAAGGAGCGCGGCGGTCTTATTACACCAAATACTTTGAAAGAACAAATGCTGTATGAAATTCATGATCCATCAGCTTATATTACCCCTGATGTTGTTGTTGATTTATTGAATGTGAAGCTTGAACAAGTTGCTGAAAATGAGGTTTTAGTCACAGGTGTGAAAGGTAAAGTTAAACCAGCCGAATTAAAAGTCGTTATGGGATTTGACAATGGCTATATGGGGCAAGTAATAACTGGCTTTGCTTGGCCTAATGCACTGGAAAAAGCGAAAAAAGCAGATGAAATTATTCGACTTCAAGCTGAGAAGAGCAAACTTCAATTTGATGAGATCAAAACGGATTTCATCGGTTACAACGCATTACACGGTCCTTTGGCAACGGATGTGAGTACCGATTCCAATGAGATTTTTCTTAGGATGGCCTTACGTACAAAATCTAAAAGAGACGCCATTTCTTTTTCAAGACTATTTCCGCCACTTGCTTTAAATGGCCCACCGAGTATGGGGGCGTATATAGGTAACATCCCACCTAGAAAGCTGTTTGGTATGTGGGCAACACTTATACCTCGACATCTTGTAGAGGCTAAGATTTCTGTTACGGTTCAGGAGGTGTAAAGGATGTCGAAGATACTGCTTGCAGATATAGCTCAAGCTCGTTCAGGTGATAAAGGCAATACCGTAAATATAGGACTTATTGCTAAAGAGGAACAATGGTATGGCATACTCGTTGATCAAGTAACGAGTTCAAAGGTGAAGCAGCATTTTGAAGGAATAATACATGGAAATGTAACAAGATATGAACTACCAAATATACACTCACTTAACTTTGTATGTACTAATGCTTTAGATGGGGGCGGATCAAACTCATTACGATTAGATAACCTCGGAAAATGCTTTGGTTCTAATTTACTACGGATAGAAATTGATATATCTCAAAATTTATAAAGTATCGACGAATATGAGTGGCAGCACCCCAAAAACTAACGTTTACATCTTTCATTAAGAAAGGAGTGGTAACGATTAAGTATGAACCGTATTTTTCAGATGAACATGAACAGTTAAGAAAGGCGATAAAAAAATTCGTTCAAAAGGAAGTAATTCCTTACGTAGATGAGTGGGAAGAAGCTGGCGGCTTTCCTAGAAAAATGATGGCAAGAATGGGTGAGCTCGGATTTTTAGGACTTCGTTACCCTGAAGAAGTGGGAGGTCAAGGGTGGGACTATTTCTCTAGTATTGTGTTAGCTGAAGAACTTGCGAAATGTGGTGCTGGTGGTTTCCCAATGGCTGTTGCTGTTCAAACTGATATGGCAACGCCACCAATATTAGAATTTGGTACAGAGGAACAACAACAAAAGTATTTGAAGCCAGCATTACGGGGTGAAAAAATAGCTTCAATTGGGATTACAGAACCAAATCACGGATCTGATGTAGCTTCCATTGAAACGAGAGCTAAAAGAGATGGGAACGAATGGGTTATTAATGGAGCAAAAACATTTATTACAAATGGTCCGAGTGCTGATTTTATTACACTCGTTACACGAACTTCTGATAGTCCAGGGTATAAAGGTATTAGTCTGTTTTTAGTTGAAACAAATCGTCCTGGCTGTACTGTCAGTAGAAAGCTAGACAAGGTTGGCATGCGCTCATCTGATACTGCTGAATTTGTATTTGAGGATGTACGAGTACCACATGAAAACTTGTTAGGGCAAGAAGGGCGAGGTTTTGCACAAATTATGTGGGAACTACAAGGAGAGCGATTAATAGCTGCTGCTGGGGCAATAGGTATGGCTGATCATGCGTATAATTTAGCTCTTGAATATGCCAAAACGAGAAAGCAATTCAATCAAACTATTAACAACAATCAAGTTATTTCACATTTGTTAGTAGAAATGAAAACTGAAATAGAGCTTTGTAGAGAATTAACCTATGCTACTGCGTACAGATTTTCAAATGGTGAAGTACCTAGTAAAGAAATATCCATGGCAAAGTTAACATCAGCAAAAATGTGCCATTGGGTAGCAGATCGAGCATTGCAAATTTTCGGAGGAAGCGGATATATGCTAGAAAATGAAATTCAAAGAATTTGGCGTGATTCTAGAGTGTATCGTATTGGAGGAGGAACAGATGAGGTGATGAAAGAAATTATCGCAAAGCAAATGGAGCTATAAGAGAGAGTTTTTCTGTATCGTAAGAAATTATGAAACAAGCCGGGGCTTTTCTGACTGTTTAGCTAAACCGAACCTCTCTATCTGCTTCAACTATTGTTAGGTCTTTAGCTTACTTGTCTAGATAAATTTAACTTAAGTCCTTCATCCGAAGCGAAAAGAAATGACTACAGTGCATGTGTTGGTGAGATGTGTGCTATTTTGTGAAATTCAATTTTATGGAGGTGAATTTTTCATGACTCACTGGATCTTCACTGAAGAACACGAATTATTTCGTCGAACTGTTCGAAAGTTTGTTGAAAAAGAAGTTAAGCCTTATGTTAATGATTGGGAAAAGGAAGGTGGAATCCCACGAAGCCTTTTTAAGCGAATCGGAGACCTAAGTTATTTAGGTATAAAAGTGCCAAAGAAGTATGGAGGGTTAGGTTTAGATTATATTACTGAAGCCGTTTTTCTTGAGGAGTTAACAAAATGTGGTTCGGGTGGTGTAGGTGCTGCGATTGGAGGTTCTATTGGAATTGCCATGACACCTATCTTAAATTTTGGTAACGATTATCAAAAGACAAAATATGTTCAACCTACGATTGCAGGGGATATGGTGGGAGCTCTTGGGATAACTGAGCCAAACGCTGGAAGTGATGTCTCCTCTCTGCGTACGACTGCTACAAAAAAAGATGGTTATTATGAGTTAAATGGGTCAAAAACATTCATTACGAATGGTATAAATGCCGATTACGTCGTAGTTGCTGCCAAAACGAGAAATGAACCACTTCATAAAAATATTAGCTTGTTTATCGTTGAAACAGGATGGGATGGCTTCGAAGTCGGAAAGCCTTTGCAAAAACTAGGTTGGCGAAGCTCTGATACTGGGGAGTTATTCTTTGAAAACGTAGCAATACCTGAAGAAAATCTAATTGGAAACGAGAACGATGGCTTTTATTATATTATGAAAAATTTTCAATGGGAAAGAATTATCTTATCGTTAGCATGTGTAGCTCATGCGGAAATGGCACTGGAGGCAAGCATGAAATATAGCTCAGAAAGAATACAATTTAATCAACCAATTTCAGCATTTCAAGTAATTCAACACAAAATGGTTGATATGGCTGTAGACATTGAAAAAGCAAAACATATGACTTATCGGGCGTTATATTTATTCAATGAAGGTAAAGACATAACGACTGAAGCGACATTTGCAAAAGTTTATGCAGGAGAGATGGTAAATAGGGTCTGTGATGAAGCTTTGCAAATCTTTGGTGGGGCAGGGTACATGATGGAGTATGATGTACAACGTTATTGGCGAGATGCTAGAGTCCAATCGATTGGAGGTGGTACGACACAAATAATGAATGAAATTCTATCAAAGCAGCTTCGAATAGTAGATTAGTAATTTAAGAAATGAAAGGGTTAGTAGATTTTTACTCTATTGAGATGTTAAAATTTCACATCAAATATAACAACTGTTGTGCTGAATTGGTTTCATCTTTTTGGTCAACGGGATTACATTCGCTCTCCTTTAATGAAAGCGCTTCAATACTTTATCTTAAATGTAAGTGTCTGTTCAATAATAGCCAGCTGGTCAAGGATAAGTAAGGCTTAAATATCAAAAAAGAGGTGTTCATATGATGATTAACGAGATCAACAGAATTGCCATTGGGGATATGTTAAGAAGAACTGCTAACAGAGTGCCTGAAAAAATAGCTCTTGTTGATGGTGACGTTAAGTTAACATATAAACAACTAGACAATGCGGTTAATCAATTTGCTAACTATTTGTTAAGTAATAAATTTAACAAAGGTGATTGTGTAGCTACCATTGCTGGCAATTCCTACGAACATGTAATCGCCATTTTTGGTATAGCAAAAGCAGGATTAACATGGGTACCAATTAACCCGCATATATCAATTCAAGAAAAGCTATATATTCTCGATGAGGTGAAGGCATCGATTATACTTGGAGATGCACCGTTGTTAACGCAAGATTATGAGAACTTAAAGGAAAAACGTTTATTATATTTTAATATCTCCTCAGAAGAAGAATTAGCATTTCTTGCTGCTTTCAATAATGAATCTATAGAGGAACCGGTAGTTGATATTCATGATCGTGATGTAGCTCAAATTATGTTTACGAGTGGAACGACAGGTAACCCGAAAGGTGTCATGATAAGTCATACAAGTGTCTATATATCAAGCTTAGCAAATATTATTGAAAACAAATTGAAGCAAGAGGATGTTGTAACAATTATGTTACCGATGTTTCATTGTGCGCAACATGCATTTCTTACATCGTTTATAAATATAGGGGCAAAGAATATCATATATAAAACTTTTGAACCAGAAGCTTTTATGGAAACGGTCCAAGAGCAAAAGGTTACGGTTATGTTTGCCTTACCTATTATGTATCGAGCCATTATTCATCATCCAAAGAGAGAACACTATGATTTTACATCTCTCGAAACGTGTATGTATGGGATGGCTCCTATGGATAAGTTTACT
Source organism: Cytobacillus sp. IB215665 (assembly GCF_033963835.1). Classification (NCBI taxonomy): domain Bacteria; kingdom Bacillati; phylum Bacillota; class Bacilli; order Caryophanales; family Bacillaceae; genus Cytobacillus; species Cytobacillus sp. IB215665. The sequence continues at coordinate 105,021 of NZ_JAXBME010000003.1, read as the reverse complement.
TTAGAAAAAGGCATAACCGAATTGAATGCAAATTTTTTATTAGGTACTGGGCAAACAGAGATGTATCCAGGTACGATGTTTTTTAAACCAGAAGAACAGTTACGACGATTCGGATCTTATTGGGGTACAAGTAGTTTAATTAACGATACAGTGATTATGGATGGTGAAGGTAACATCCTCAGTAAAAATCAAGTCGGTGAAATCGTCCACCGTGGTCCGAATGTCATGAATGGATATTTAAATAATAATCAAGCTACCGAGCAAACGCGTATGTTTGATTGGCATCATACAGGGGACTTAGGTTATTGGGATGATGATGGACAAATGGTTTTTGTAGATCGAAAAAAAGACATGATTAAAACCGGTGGAGAAAATGTGGCATCTATAAAGGTAGAACAAACAATTATTAATCACGCTAAAGTTCAAAATGTAGTAGTTGTAGGGTTGCCACACGAGCACTGGAGTGAGGCAGTGACTGCGTTTGTAATTCCAAAGGAGGAAATGGATTTAACACCTGAAGAAATTATTGCATATTGCAAGCAACATTTAGGAGGATTCCAGGTTCCTAAGGATGTCGTTATCGTAAGTGAATTACCTATGACATCCACCGGAAAAATACAGAAACATCATATTCGGAAACAATATCAAGAACACTATGCTCACGCTAAGTCTTAATAAAAAACTATTCGCTCTGAGAAAAACATTTTTTCGAAACAAGACTAAGTAACAAGTAAATTAGTGAAAGGTGGGTTAACACAATGAACAAAGGAATAGGAGTATGGCTAACATATCATAGTGAACAGAGGCCTGAACAAGCTGCTCTCATATACAAAGATAAAACAATCACGTATAAGGAATTAAATATTAGGGTTAATAAACTGGCTAATAGTTTACTTAAGCTAGGAGTTCGATTTGGAGATAGAGTTAATGCTCTCCTTTTTAACTCAAATGAATGTATGGAAACGATGTTTGCTTGTGCTAAAATTGGCGCTATTTTTGTACCGATAAATTTTCGTCTTAGCATTGATGAAATTGAATATATTGTTCGCGACTCTGGAACAGGTCATTTAATCTATGATGAAAGAATGACTCAAGCAGTGAATGCATTGCGTGAAAGAATAAAAGAATTAAATTATTTCATCCATGTCGGTCACTCTCCAGATTTAGTGGATTTATCTTACGAAAATTTAATAGATCAGTCATTGGGGAACGAGCCAGAATTTGAACTGAGTGAAAATGATGTTCATATGATGATGTATACGTCTGGTACGACTGGGAAACCAAAAGGAGCAATGTTAACTCACGGGAATACACAATGGAATGCAATTAATGCGATTCAATTTTTAGCTTTCAAAGAAGATGACATTACTTTAACTGTGGCACCTTTATTCCATATTGGTGGGATGAATATTCTCACGACCCCTGTACTATATAAAGGAGGGACTGTCGTTCTTCAAGACCATTTTCAACCAGATAAGGTACTACATGCGATACAAACTTATAAAGTAACTAGTCTCTTTCTTGTTCCTGCAATGTGGATGGCTCTCTTACATTCTAACCTCATTAATGACTATGATTTATCATCTTTTCGATTTTGCATTTCTGGTGGCGCACCATGTCCTCTCACAGTGATTGAATTTTTTCAGCAAAAACAAGTACCGTTATATGAAGGTTTTGGATTAACTGAAACAGCTCCATTTGTAAGCTTACTAGATGCTAAAAATGCTTATCGAAAGATGGGCTCAGTTGGTAAGAACCCTATACACACTGAAGTGAAAATTGTTAATGACCTAGGAAGCAGTGTAGAACATGGGGAAGTTGGTGAATTATTAGTCAAGGGACCTAATGTGTTTGCAGGATATTGGAATAAACCACTTGAAACGAAGAAGGCTATTAAAGATAGTTGGTTCTATACAGGGGATTTAGCCAGAATGGATGATGAGGGGTTTATTTATATTGTAGATAGAAAGAAAGATATGATTATAAGTGGCGGAGAAAATATTTATCCTGCAGAAGTGGAACAAGTTTTATATAAGCATCCTGATATTAAAGAAGTTGCCGTAGTTGGGGCAGTAGATGAGACATGGGGTGAGGTCCCTAGGGCATATATTGTTCTACATGATTCCGACAAAAATTTGACGCTCGAGCACTTCACAAAATTTTGTAATGGAAAGCTCGCAAATTATAAGATTCCTAAACATATAGAATTACTTTCTAATCTACCTCGAAATGCAACTGGCAAAGTGTTAAAAACTCAACTAAGAAGCATGTTGTGATAGTACTTGAACTGTCTTGGTCTTATAAAAGAAACAAAAGGAGGAAACTAGAATGATGAATAATTTAGTATTATACGAATTGCTAGATCGTACAGCTGTAATTACGTTGAATAATCCTGATAAGCTAAATGCACTGTCTTTTGATTTAATTGAGGAACTTGAAGAAGCTATTCGAAAAGCGGAGAAGGATGAGCATGTGCAAAGCATCATTTTGACAGGTACTGGTCGTGCATTTAGTTCAGGTGGGAATGTAACTGATTTTCCAGATTTGAATGCAGTGAACGGTCGTAAATATTTGATAGAGGGACATGATTTACTTAAAAGAATTAATGCTTTAGAAAAGCCAGTTATTGCTGCTGTCAATGGATTAGCAGTTGGAGGAGGGTTTAACTTAGCTCTTTGTTGTGATTTTGTTTTAGCTTCAGAGAAAGCTATATTTTCTCAGATCTTTGCAAAAATTGGTCTAGTTCCTGATATGGGAGGAATGTATCTTTTACCACGCACTGTAGGGTTACAAAGGGCAAAGGAGCTTATGTATTCAGGACGAAAAATTACTGCAAAAGAAGCGTTTGAATATGGTATTGTGCTTGAATTAGTATCCGCTGAACATTTAATGGAACGATCAGTTGAATTTGCGAAAACTATTACAGAAGGTGCTCCAAATGCAATTGCATTAGCTAAGTCGATTTTAAACCATAGCTTTGAATCAAGCTTCGATCAAATTTTAGCTGAAGAAGCTATGGCGCAAGGTATTGCCTTTACAACGAAAGATCATAGGGAAGGAGTAACATCATTTTTTGAGAAAAGACAACCACAATTTTCAGGTAGATAATTTGCATATGAATTAAAAAGGGGGAGAAGATAATGAACGAAAAATTGCCTAAACATATGACTACTAATTTAACTTTACCAGTCATTTCAGCACCAATGTTTCTCATATCAAGTCCAAAGTTAGTTATTGAAAGTTGTAAGTTAGGTGTCATAGGTTCATTTCCAACATTGAATGCTAGAACAGTAGATATATTAGAAGATTGGATGGCTGAAATTTCATCAGAGCTAGCTATTGCAAAAAAAGAAGACCCTCAACTGAAAGTTGCACCATGGGCTGTCAATTTTATCGTTCATCAAACAAATCCACGATATGAGGAAGACTTACGGTTAATAACTAAATATCAGCCCCCAATCGTTATTACATCACTTGGAAATCCGTCAGCTGTTGTTGAAATTGTTCATCATTACGGCGGTCTTGTCTTTGCTGATGTAAGTAACATTCCTCATGCTCGCAAAGCTGCAAAAACGGGAGTTGACGGTTTAATTCTAGTATGTTCAGGTGCAGGAGGGCATGCTGGAACAATTAATAGCTTTGCTTTTGCAGGAGAAGTAAGAAAATTTTGGGATGGTATTACAGTCTTGGCAGGTTGCATCACGACGGGACGTGATATTCTTGCAGTTGAAGCTTTAGGTATGGACATGGCTTACATCGGAACGAGGTTTATTAGTGCAAAAGAGAGCTTTGCAAGTAGAGATTATAGAGATATGTTAATAAATGCTTCTGTAGATGATCTTATTTATACTGATGCTATTAGTGGCGTATACGCCAATTACCTAAAGGAAAGTATTCTAAATGCTGGTATTGATATAAATGTACTTGAAAAGAAACAAACTGTTGACTTTTCATTTATGAACCAAACAAATGCGAAAGCATGGAAGGATATATTTTCTGCAGGACAAGGCGTTGGTCAGATAAGTAAAGCTCAAACAGTTGCCGAAATTATTGAGGAAATGCAAAATGAATATCATTTAGCTAAAGATAGTCTGACTAAATCGTATGTTTAAAGAAAGATGCAAAGTAATATAAAATCGTAAGATAAATAAGTTGACGAGGTTTTTTTAAAAAAGAACCAGTTCGCTTGACGTGTTGTAATTAATTTTAACTAAGTAGTCTATTCTAGGACATTTTAGGCTAGAAGTCTTAAGCTTCTAGCCTTATAGTGCGTATTCAGAAAAGCAAAACCGCATAACTCGGCGAATTAGCGTGAGTCTACTACCATGAGAAATATCATTATTACCAGGAACGTAAATATTCAGGTGATTATTAATACAGCTCATGTAACGATAAGTAAACAAGAGTTTTGAACATCGTGTATAAGTTAGTTTCTACAGTTATTTTTCAAGGGGTTTTTTGAACAGTTTGTTATAGTAACTAAAAATGGACTAAATAGACACATTTCATAATAGTTTCTCTCTTAATTGTTCCTAAAAAGTCATGAAAGGCTATATGGTAGCTAAAACTTTGTGATTTATCTCACTTAATGTTTTATGTTGTTTCATTATAATAACAACTAAGAAAGTTTAGGTGAGGTGAACGAGTATGAAACCTTTGATTCCGAAACAACATGGTGCATGGGCTATGTTACTCATCCCATTTTTGGTAGGAATATTTGCTGGGCAGCCTTCTATGATACATATCCCATTATTTGGTGGCTGGCTATTACTTTATTTAGGTACATATCCTTTGCTCATGTTTTTGAAGGGAAAGCGACGCGAATTTTATCTCAAATGGACATTTATTTATATGTTTCCAGCTCTTATTTGTTTAGTTATAACATTGATTATTAATTATAAACTTATTTACTTTGGCATTGTCATGTTGCCTTTTTTCGTGGTGAATGTGTATTTTGCAAAGAAAAACCAAGAGCGTGCTCTACTAAATGACATGAGTGCAATTACATCATTTAGTATTGGTGGAGTAGCTAGTTATTATGGGGGAACTGGTTCGATAGATTTTGTTGCTATTGGGATTTTGTTACTTTCAATGTTCTTCTTTATAGGAAGTACATTTTATGTGAAAACAATGATAAGAGAGAAGAAAAATAATGCATACCGTTGGATTTCTTGGGGCTACCATCTAGGAATCATAGTTATATTATTTTTAAGTGGCTACCCTTGGTTTATTATTGCGTATATACCGAGTGTAGTCCGTGCTTTTTACTTTTATGGAAAAAATGTTTCAGTCTTGAAGGTAGGTATCTGGGAAATTATTAATGCTGTTTATTTTTTCTTAGTCGTTGTTGTGCTGATCTAAAATTGCTTTGAAGAAGTGTATATCGTATTAATAATGAGAGCTAACCTATAAAAGGTTAGCTCTTTGTAGTTCATTTGTTTTTAGTGTCAATATTCCACTAAGCTACAACATAGGTTGATTTAATGTCTGTTCTATTTTTACAGCGTAATTAATAGTATTTATATAATAGTTTAAGATTTTTATAATTTATTTATAAAAATACAATTGATTTTATATTTATTCAGTATTATAATGAAAACTAATTTTACGTGATGTTTAAAAAAGCATGACAAAGACGACAGAGGGGTAGCTTTGGATTGAGTGAATCAATGCTGCCTAAGAAATAGAGGGGGATCGGAGATGAGAGCTGCTGTAATCGGTGCAACAGGTTATGGAGGAGTAGAACTATTACGTTTATTGCAGCAACATCCAGTCGTTAATGTTCATTCTGTTCATTCATCTTCTAATGATGGATTACCATTAGGGCAGATGTATGGACATTTATCTGGAAGTTTGAACTTTCAATTAGAGAGTATTGATATTGACAAAATTGGTAGTGAGGTAGATGTGGTATTTATGGCAACACCTGCTGGTGTATCTAGTGAATTGACACCACAATTAAGTGAGTATGATACACATATCATTGATTTATCAGGTGATTTACGGCTACAAGATAATAAATCTTATGAAAGATGGTATAACAAGACACCAGCTCCATCTCAAATAGTCGAGGAAGCTGTGTATGGATTATCCGAGTGGAACAGCAATAAAATTAGTGAAGCTAAAATCATTGCAAATCCCGGTTGTTACCCTACAGCAGTATTACTCGGGTTAGCACCTTTAGTTCAGTTGAACTTAATTAAGGAAGAGTCGATCATTATTGATGCAAAATCAGGTGTTTCTGGAGCAGGAAGAAATTTAGCTACCTCTGTTCATTTTGCTGAAACAAATGAGAACCTAAAAATCTATAAAGTAAATAAACATCAGCATATTCCAGAAATAGAGCAAATGCTCCTAAATTGGAATGACAACATTCAACCAATTACATTAAGCACCCATCTTGTTCCAATGACTCGAGGGATTATGGCTACAATGTATGTTGAGCCTAAAAAACAGCTCAAAATAGAGGAGCTGTATGATATTTATAGATGTGCATATGATGAGCATTATTTTGTACGATTAAAGGATACATTCCCTTCAACGAAGGAAGTTTATGGTTCAAATTATTGTGATATTGCATTGGTGAATGATGAACGAACTGGAAGAATTACAATTGTTTCAGTGATTGATAATCTCGTAAAGGGAGCAGCAGGTCAGGCTATTCAAAACTTAAATATTATACTAGGTATGGATGAACATACTGGCTTAAATTTACTTCCTGTTTATCCATAGGCGATATATATTTTTTACTTTCTCTTACGAAAAAATAATGGAGGAATAAGTTTGATTAATATGAAAACAAAAGTAGGTACTGTTAATGTATTGCCAGAAGGAACGATAACATCTCCAAAAGGGTTTCAAACGGATGGAGTTCATGCAGGGTTACGATACACAAAGAATGATCTTGGTATTGTTCTCAGTGAAGTACCAGCTACATGTGCTGCAGTATACACGCAAAGTCATTTTCAAGCACCTCCATTAAAAGTTACGCAACAAAGTATTGCAGTTGAAAACAAGCTTCAAGCTATCGTTGTAAACAGTGCCTGTGCCAACGCATGCACTGGTGAACAAGGTATGCAGGATGCATATGAAATGAGACATTTATGTGCTACACAATTTTCGATGCAAGAACACCTCATTGCAGTAGCTTCAACAGGAGTAATAGGTGATTTATTACAAATGAATAAGATCCGTTCTGGAATAAAAAAACTCAAACCTAACAAAACGAAAAAAAATGCACAGCATTTTGAATCAGCTATTTTAACGACTGATACCGTTACAAAAAAGGCATGTTATCAGACCATTATTGATGGAAAGGCAGTGACAATAGGTGGAGTGGCTAAAGGTTCTGGTATGATTCACCCCAACATGGCTACTATGCTTTCATTTATTACGACAGATGCCAATATTGATTCAACAATTTTACAAAATACGTTACGAATAATAACGAATCAATCATTTAATCAAATAACTGTTGATGGTGAGACATCTACAAATGACATGGTTATTGTGATGGCTAACGGGTTAGCTAATAATGAACCATTAACCCCAACACATTCTGAATGGAAGCAGTTTTACACAGCTTTAAAGCATGTATGTGAAGATTTAGCTAAACAAATTGCTCGTGATGGGGAAGGAGCAACAAAGCTTATTGAAGTGAAAGTGAAAGGTGCAGTAAACGACGATGAAGCAAGGGAAATGGCTAAACAAATTGTCGGTTCTAACCTTGTTAAAACAGCGATTTACGGTAATGATGCGAACTGGGGAAGAATAATTGGGGCGATTGGACATAGTAGTGCATCAGTTAATCCAAATACTGTAGATATTACGGTCGGTTCAATAAAGATGTTAATTGCGAGTCAACCACAGCCGTTCTCCGAGGAAAGAGCAACAGCATATTTAGCAAATGATGATATTTATATTGAGGTACATTTGAATATAGGTGATGGCGAAGGAGTAGCATGGGGCTGTGACTTAACTTATGATTACGTCAAAATTAATGCAAGCTACCGAACGTAAGGAGGATGGGGATGAGTAATGACATCATCGTAATTAAATGTGGAGGAAGTGTTATAACAGAGCTTTCAGCACAGTTTTTTAAAGCGCTCCATGAACTTCAAAAACGAGGAAAGAAAGTGGTTATTGTACACGGTGGCGGGCCAGTTATTAACCAATTATTGTCACGTATGAACATACGAGTGGAATTTGTTGATGGCTTACGTAAAACGACAAAAGATGTGTTAGATGTAGTAGAAATGACTTTAGCTGGAAAGGTTAATAAACAATTTGTGACTAATTTATCTCAATATGGTCTCAAAGCTGTAGGACTATCAGGTTGTGATGGCCAAATGTTGCTAGTGAAGCCTATTGAATTTGGGAAGCTAGGTTACGTAGGTGAAGTTGATCATGTAAACGTGGATTTGCTTATAACGCTACTTAACGATGACTACATCCCAGTTGTTGCACCAATAGGCATGAGTTCACAAGGGGGGAAATACAATATTAATGCTGATTCAGCAGCAGGGAGTATTGCTGAAGCACTCAATGCAAAACAATTATTGTTTGTTACAGACGTTCCAGGAATATTACAAAATGGTATTCTTTTGGAAGAAGCATCTGAAAACCAAATTAATGACATGATAAGTGATGGGACGATTTATGGAGGTATGATTCCAAAGGTCAAAGCGGCTATTCACTCATTATCAGACAAACTACAAGAAGTGATGATTGTCAGCGGGAAAAATAGCATCTTATCTGCCAGCGGGTCGTTGTACGGAACGAAAATAAGAAAATTGTAAGAGTTTTTAATAACTCTTGATCAATAAAGAGTACATTAAAAGAATGTGTTTAATAAATGGAAAGTATAGTATTTTTTCAGAGTATCATTCGCTATTCAGGGGTTATCTATATCTAGCACTAGCACCCATCCCTCGAGGCTGCTTCGCCATTTCAACCGAAGGAAAAAAAACATCTTTATGTGAAATGTGTCCAGTGCTTGTCGGGGATGTTACAGTCGCTTGCGCTTTTCTAATTGGGAGGGAGCTTACAATGACGAAAGAAACGTTATTTCCAACTTATCAGCGTTGGGACATTCATGTTGCTTCAGCTGAAGGTTCACATATAACTGACGAAATGGGCAAAAGTTATCTAGATTTTGTATCTGGAATAGGCGTATGTAATCTAGGTCACCGTCATCCAAAAGTTCAACAAGCATTAGAAAAACAATTACAATCGTTTTGGCACGTCTCAAATTTGTTTCATGTTGACTCACAGGAAGAAGTCTCACGTCTACTAGTTGAAAATAGTAACGGTTCAGCAGTCTTCTTCTGTAACAGCGGTGCAGAAGCAAATGAGGCAGCAATTAAACTAGCAAGAAAACATACGAATAGATCAAGAATAATTACATTTAAACAGTCATTTCACGGCAGAACATTTGCTACGATGACGGCTACAGGGCAGGATAAGGTTCATGATGGATTTGGACCTTTATTAGAAGAGTTTCTTTATCTTCCATTTAATGATATCGAAGCGATAGAAAAAGTGATTGATAGTCATGTAGCAGCCGTTATGCTAGAAATTGTTCAAGGTGAAGGTGGAGTTGTACCAGCTAAGCGTGATTTTTTACAAAGGGTTGAGGAGTTATGTAACGAGTATGGAGCACTCCTAATTGTTGACGAAGTACAAACTGGGGTTGGAAGAACGGCATCTAAGTTTGCATATCAAAAATTCGACCTTTCACCAGATATTATTACTGTTGCCAAGGGGTTAGGAAGTGGCTTACCTATCGGTGCAATGATTGGAACTGAGAATCTAATCAATACATTTGGTCCAGGCTCTCACGGTTCAACATTTGGTGGAAACCCAATAGCTACCGCTGCAGCAAAAGCAACATTAGAAATAATATTTGATGACGTTTTTTTACAGGAAGTTGAACAAAAAGCAGCCTATTTAACTAATAAACTGAGTGATGTTTGTAAGCATGTAAACTTCATCGAAGAAATTCGTGGAGAAGGATTGATGATTGGGATAGCTTGTAATATAAATGTGACAGATATCATATCGAAAGTCCGTGAGGAAGGGCTACTTGTATTACCAGCAGGTCCACATGTGATTCGGCTATTACCACCACTTACAGTAACATATGATGAATTAAATTACGCAATAAATATCATTAGTAAAGTTTTATCAGATAAAGCAGTCGTAGCTAAGTAACTTGTTGTTTATTTTTTTAACCTATAATGCATAAAAATTCAACAAGATAAATAAAAATACAAAAGAGGTGTAGCATGAAAGCATATTTAACGTTAACGAATGGGAATGTCTACGAAGGGGACATAAAATCACCTCTTTCGACTAATATATTTGGTGAAGTTGTGTTCTTTACAGGAATGACAGGATATCAAGAGGTTCTCACTGATCCTTCGTATAAAGGACAAATTATTGTTTTTACCTATCCTTTAATAGGGAACTATGGAATTAACGCTGTAGATTTTGAAAGTAACAAACCACATGTTGCTGGAGTAATCGTGTACGAAGCGAAAGAATCATTAAATCATTTTGAAGCTGAGAAAACACTAGAACAGTATTTAAGGAAATGGAATGTTCCATTAATTACACATATTGATACGAGGGCCATCGTCAAAACAATTCGGGATAGTGGCACTATGATAGGGCAAATATCTCATATACCGAATACACATTTTACCAACATAAAGCATTCACATGAAGAAACACTGGCTGTTGCTGAAGTATCTACTAAGAACATTCAAACATTAGGTACGGGATTCCCACATATTGTTGTTATTGACTTTGGATACAAACAATCAATTGCTGAACAATTGATAAAACGTGGCTGTATGGTAACGATCGTACCATATTATACAAACTATAACACTATTACTGAAATTCAACCTGATGGTATATTGTTATCTAATGGTCCAGGAGATCCAAAGGCACTTGAAAACATCTTAAGTGAATTGAAAAAAATAATATCTAATTACCCAACCTTAGCAATTTGTTTAGGACATCAGCTCGTATGCTTAACATTTGGAGCGAATACATTAAAATTATCTTTTGGACATCGCGGTGCTAATCAACCAGTGCGTGATTTAACAAATAATAAAGTTTTTATGACATCACAAAATCATAGTTATGTTGTGGATGAACATAGTCTCAGTGAAACTTCATTGCACCCACGTTTTATCAATGTAAACGACCGTTCGATAGAAGGAATCACTCATAAAACTTTACCTATATTAACGGTTCAATACCACCCTGAGGCAAATCCAGGGCCTGTTGAAAGTGAATGGGTCTTTGACGAATTTATAGATAGTGTTTATACAGTTAGGGGTGAGAAAGTGTATGCCTAAAGATACAACAATTCAAACCATCCTAGTCATTGGGTCAGGTCCAATTATTATTGGTCAGGCAGCAGAATTCGATTATTCAGGCACACAAGGATGTAAAGCATTAAAAGAAGAAGGGTACAGAGTAATTTTAATTAACAACAATCCGGCAACAATTATGACAGATGATTTGTATGCTGATGTTGTTTATTTTGAACCATTAACAGTTGACTGCGTAACAAAAATTATTGCGAAAGAAAGACCAGATGGATTGTTAGCAACATTAGGTGGTCAAACTGGGTTAAATCTTGCATTTTCCTTATATGAAGAAGGTGTGTTGGAAAAATATGATGTTCGCCTATTAGGCACTTCAATTGAATCGATAAAAAAGGGTGAGGATCGAGAAGAGTTTCGTGAACTTATGAAAAAACTAGATGAACCAGTTCCTGAAAGTGAAATTGTAACAACGTTGGAAGGTGCTCTAGGTTTTGCAACAAAAGTAGATTTTCCGATAATTATACGCCCTGCATACACATTAGGAGGAACAGGTGGTGGTATCGCCTACAATGAAGAACAGTTTAAGTCATTCGTAACGAATGGGTTATTAGCGAGCCCGATTTCTCAATGTTTAATTGAGAAAAGTGTAGCTGGCTATAAAGAAATAGAATATGAAGTAATGCGTGATTCAACGGGAACATGTATTACGATCTGTAATATGGAAAATATTGATCCTGTCGGAATACACACAGGGGATTCAATCGTAGTTGCACCTTCTCAAACAATTTCTGACAATGAATATCAATTGCTAAGAACAGCATCTATAAAGATCATATCAGCTTTAGGTATTGTCGGTGGGTGCAATATTCAATTTGCACTTGATCCATACAGTAAACAATATTATTTAATAGAAGTTAATCCAAGAGTAAGTCGTTCATCTGCATTAGCATCAAAAGCTACAGGTTATCCAATTGCAAAAATAGCTGCTAAACTTGCAGTTGGTTATTCATTAGCAGAATTAACCAATCCAGTAACTGGTTATACTTTTGCAAGCTTCGAACCAAGTTTAGATTACACTGTGGTTAAAATCCCGAGGTGGCCGTTTGATAAATTTCCGGCTGCGGATCGGACATTAGGTACACAAATGAAGGCAACAGGAGAAGTCATGGCACTTGACCGGAATATTGAAAGGGCCATTCAAAAAGCAATTCAATCACTTGAACTTGAAAGCATCGGACTGTTGTTAAAAGAGTTATGTGAATTTGCTACAGAATCCCTCCTGAAGCTCCTAAAGGAAGCTGATGATAGAAGGTTATTCGTAATTCTTGAATTATTTCGCAGGGAAATTTCAGTCGATGTTATATTTGAGCATACGAAGATTAATTATTTCTTTTTGCATATATTTTCGCAATTAATTGATCTTGAACAGAAAATAAAACAATTGTCATTAAATAACGTAACAAAAGAAGAAATGCAACAGATGAAAGAAAAAGGCTTTTCAGATGAGTACATCGCTTTGTTATGGAATGTCAATGAGCTCGATGTAAGAAGTAAAAGAAAGGCATTAGGAATTGTTCCTTCTTATAAGATAGTAGATACTTGTGCAGCTGAATTTAAGACGAAAACAGCTTATTATTATTCTAGTTATTTTGGAGAAAACGAACTAGCTTCTTCTTCAAAAGAAAAGGTACTCATTATTGGTTCTGGTCCTATACGGATTGGTCAAGGAATCGAGTTTGATTATAGTTCAGTTCATGCTTGTTTCGCCTTACAACAAGAAGGGTATGAAACGATTTTGATAAACAATAACCCAGAAACTGTAAGTACCGATTATGAAACAGCAGATCGTTTATATTTTGAGCCATTAATCTTTGAAGATGTTTTAAATGTTATAGAAGCAGAAGGTGTCGAAAAAGTAATCGTTCAGTTTGGTGGTCAAACTGCAATTAATCTTGTTCATCAGTTAGAAAAGTATGGTGTTGAAATTGTTGGAACCTCCCACCAAAGTGTAAATCTGTTAGAAGACAGAGATCTTTTTTACAAGCTTCTATCAGAAATTGATGTACCACATGTACCTGGCAAAATAGCGTTAAATGAGTATGACATATTAGAAAAAGCTCGTGAAATAGGTTATCCGATTCTACTGAGACCTTCATACGTTATTGGCGGGAAGGGCATGGTCACGTATTCATCAGAGCATGAATTAAAAAGATATATTAATAAACAAACACAAAGTATGTACCCGGTATTAATAGATGCCTTTATCCCTGACAAAGAAGTGGAGATTGACGTGTTGTCGGATGGAAAAAATATAGTCATTCCAACGATCATAGAACATATTGAACGAGCAGGAGTTCATTCAGGAGACAGTTATGCTGTTTTACCAGCAAATAGTCTAACAGATGAAGATAGAGATAAAATTGTTGCTTATACGGAAAGAATTGCTCAAAAGCTATCTTTCACAGGTGTGATGAATATTCAATTCGTCTTAAACAAAGGTGATGTGTTCGTACTTGAAGTTAATCCGAGAGCTAGTAGAACAGTTCCTATTGTGAGTAAGGTAACAAATATACCTATTATACAAATTGCGACAAAATTATTGCTTGGGAAATATACATTAGATCAACTGTATGGCAACAAAGGATTACTAGAAGATCAACCGTATTACACTGTGAAATCCCCTGTTTTTTCCATTAATAAGTTGAATGGGGTCGATCCGACTGTTGGACCAGAAATGAAAGCTACTGGAGAAGGGATTAGCATTGCGTTAACGATAAATGAAGCACTCGCAAAGACATTTCATTCTTATCTTCAGTCACACGAAGGAAGTAATGAAATATTTATTGACCTTGATGACGAACAAGATGAATTAAAGGACACGCTATATCACGAGATTGAAGCAGCTGGTTTAATAGCAGTAGAAGATGTAAATATTGATGTTTGGCTGAAGAAAAAAGAAGCATTAGCAGTGATTAGTATAAATGAAGGAAAACAAGCATTGACTAATCGCATAAAATCTATCGCTCATAGTAAACAAGTATTCACTCAATATGAGACAGTGAAAGCGTTTTTTACAGCTATTTCTCCTAAGGAATTTACGATGCAGTCGATACAAGAGTGGCAAGAAAAATCTAAATTAACGCAGGAAGTGGTGATATAATGGTAGCTCTACCAAAAGTAGCGACTAATATTCAATTAAAGGGTATGGATTTGCTGACACTAAGTGAATTGAATATCGACGAAATCATGTATTTATTAAACACTGCATTATATTTGAAGAAGGCAAGTAATAGTGGGAAGCATAGTAAAGTACTGGAAGGTCAAACGTTAGCTATGATATTTGATAAGCCTTCAACACGAACTCGTGTGTCGTTTGAAGTAGGGATGACGCAATTAGGTGGTCATGCACTATTTTTGAATAGTAATGATTTACAATTAGGTAGAGGAGAAACTATTGCAGATACCGCAAAAGTATTATCACAATATGCAGATGCGATTATGATTAGAACGTTTGCTCATAGCACAGTTGAAGAATTAGCGTTACATGCTAAAATTCCTGTCATTAATGGTCTTACAGATCAATTTCACCCATGTCAAGCATTAGCTGACTTATTAACAGTCTATGAAACGAACAAAACTTTTGAAGGTGTTAAACTAGTTTACGTTGGAGATGGGAATAATGTGGCCCACTCATTAATGATAGCATCGGCTAAAGTGGGTTTAGATTGTGTAATAGCTTGCCCTAAAGGATATGAGCCTGAGAGTGAAATTTATAAATTAGCTTCTCAATTTGCTAAAGAAAGCGGGGCTTTGATTGACATTTCTCATGATCCACATAGTGCTATAGACATGGCTGATTTTGTTTACACAGATGTGTGGGCAAGTATGGGCCAAGAAAAGGAGCAGGCAGAGCGGTTACAAGTGTTTCAACAATTCCAGGTAAATGAAAATTTAGTTAAGAAAGCTAAATCTAACTTTAAATTTTTACATTGTCTACCTGCACATCGAGGTGAAGAAGTTACTGCTGAAATTATTGATGGGAATCACTCTGTAGTATTTGAACAGGCTGCGAATCGTTTACACGTCCAAAAAGCATTATTGCAAGAGATACTTAGTTAGTTCTATAACATAAACATCGTAGTAAAAAACTCCCTATTATAAATTTATAAAGGGAGTTTTTATATACATTTTTTTGTTTGATATGATTTCAGCGTGTTAGCCTAAAATAACGCATAAATTGTTACGAGCGTCCCTACGATAAAGCAATATATTGCAAAATATTTCAGGTTCCCTCTTGCCATGATGCCCATAAACCACTTTAAGGAAAAGTAAGAAGCAAATAGTGAAGCAAAGAAGGCAACTGTATATGGTATGGCTAATGTTTTTAAATTCTCGTCAGTTAAAATATCTGTAAAGCCTAATACCATCCCACCTGCACTGACTGGAATATATAATAAGAAAGAAAAACGTAACGCAGTTTCTTGCTTCATGCCGAGTAACATAGCAGCAACAATCGTTGCTCCAGATCGGCTAATTCCAGGAATGAGTGCAACAGCTTGGGCAAATCCTACAATAATGGAATCTCTAAGTGTAAGCTCAGTATCATTTTTTCTCCCACGTAAATTACGAATCGTCCAAAGTGCGATACCAGTAATTAATAAAGCAATTCCAAGAACATAAATTTTCTTCAAATGATAAGAAATGAAATCATCAAATAATACACCAATAACTCCAGCAGGAATTGTTCCGATAATTAAATAAATGATAAAACGAAAATCTGATTTCGCACTCTCATCTTTTTTTACAACATATGCAATGCCATTAGTTGTTAAACGAATCAAATCTTCTCTATAGATGAGTAGGACAGCAATTAGAGATGCTGTATTGACAAGTAATGCGAATGACATATCTTCAGTTTTTATTCCAAAAATAGTTTCTGCCAAAAATAAATGGCCGCTAGATGATATAGGAATTGGTTCTGTGAACCCTTGGAATATTCCTAACAATAAATATTTAAGTAAGAGAAATATTTTTTCAAATGAATCCACGTATAAAATCCTCCAATATTGATGCTGCTATTTATTCATTTAACTATACTTTCTGTGTGGCTGTAAAGAGTTAATTTCTATGTAATCGCTGTTCTCACAAAGATTGTTGTTTTAATAAGCTACTTCATTTTACATAGTGATTATTGTTTTTCATATATACAATAAACGCTTTGTAAATTAGATTTTGTAACATCTTTTCGTAAATTGATGTGCAAACAACCCAATTTATGAAAAGGTCTTGTGTAAATTAAAAAGCTCGTCACATAAAAGATGTATTCACATGAAATAAGAAATATTCTTTCAAAATGATATGTAGAAAACATGAAATTGCACTTAAAAGGAAATAGTAATACTGCATGTGAAAAAGAGCGTGTATGAAGAGATGGGACTTTTCATGCTCTTTGCTGAGATAAATTGTTTTAAGGAGTGAGAAAGATGGGACAAAGTCATCGCTTTAGATCAGGACAAAGAGCTCCGAATAATGGAGAATATGTTGAAGTAGGGGAGACAGGGGATAATGTGAAAAATCCAAAGAAGATTAGATTAAAAGCAGGAGATCCATTTCCAGAAACATCAAATCATAATAGACACTGGACATACAAAAGAAAACCTTAACTACTGATAAGATACGAAGTAAATTAATATTGTAAATTAAGCTGGGGCTTTGTCCGAGCCCCAAAATTTTAAAAAAGTAGAAAATGCAATGAAATCTAAAAGCACGCGTATAATATTTTAATACTTGTAGCAACAATCTGTGCGAAAAAAAACAGTGAGAAAATCATACTATCTCCTTAACTAGACAATACAATCAACATTTGTAACGTCTATGTTAAAGGAGTTTTTTTGCTATATACTTTTATTTCCACAAGAATCCATATATAATATAATTAAAGGTCAAAAAAAGTCAAACTACTTTTTTGGGGGGATCTAGATGGAGCTAAATAATATGACGCAAAAGCTACAAGAGGCTGTTATGTCATCCCAAACATTAGCTATTAAAAACAATCATCAGGAGGTAGACGTTGTTCACCTATTGTATACACTTTTAAATGAAGAAGATGGGCTAGTAAAGATGATTTTTCAACACTTAGGAATTGAAATTCATCTTATTAAACAGCAAGTAGAAGAACTGTTACATAAGAAACCTCAAATAATTGGGGCAGGGGTTGAGGCTGGTAAAGTATATATAACTCATCAGTTACAGCAGCTATTTATATATGCAAAAGAAGAAGCTGATTTTTTAAAAGATGAATATATATCTATTGAACATTTGTTACTGGCTATCGTAAACAAAAAGGCATCATCAGAAATGAAGGGTTTGTTCATGCAACACCTTGTTACTCGAGATTCATTATTAAAGGTTTTAGCTGAGATAAGGGGGAATCAAAGAGTGACAAGTCAAAACCCAGAGGTTACTTATGAAGCTTTAAAAAAATATGGGCGTGATCTCGTTGCTGAAGTTCGCTTAGGGAAAGTTGATCCGGTTATTGGTCGTGATAGTGAAATTCGAAGAGTTATTAGAATTTTATCTAGAAAAACAAAGAATAATCCTGTCTTAATAGGAGAACCAGGTGTTGGGAAAACAGCGATTGTTGAAGGTCTTGCGCAACGTATCGTGCGTAAAGATGTTCCAGAAGGTTTGAAGGATAAAACTATTTTTGCATTAGATATGAGTTCACTTGTAGCAGGTGCAAAGTTTCGTGGAGAGTTTGAAGAAAGATTAAAGGCTGTATTGCAAGAAGTGAAAAAAAGCGATGGTAGAATTCTGTTGTTTATAGATGAATTGCACACGATTGTTGGTGCAGGGAAAACAGAAGGGGCAATGGATGCAGGGAATATGCTAAAGCCGATGTTAGCTAGAGGTGAACTCCATTGTATTGGTGCTACAACGCTTGACGAGCATCGCCAGTATATTGAAAAAGACCCTGCATTAGAACGTCGTTTTCAGCAAGTACTTGTTAATGAACCTACTGTAGAAGATACAATTTCCATATTAAGAGGATTGAAAGAACGTTTTGAGATTCATCATGGGGTGAATATTCATGATAGAGCAATTGTTGCTGCTGCAACATTATCTGATCGGTATATATCTGAACGCTTTTTACCAGATAAAGCAATTGATCTTATCGATGAAGCTTGTGCAAAAATAAGAACAGAAATTGATTCTTTACCTGCTGAATTAGATGAAGTCACTCGAAGAATGATGCAACTTGAAATTGAAGAAGCCGCTTTAAGAAAAGAAACGGATATCGTTAGTAAAAACCGCCTTGAAATATTAGTAAAAGAGCTGTCAGATTTAAAAGAGAAAGCTGCGGCTATGAAAGGCAAGTGGCAACTTGAAAAAGAAGGGTTACAAAATATTCAGTTGTTACGAGAACGTATTGAAAAAGCAAAAAGAGATCTTGAAGAAGCTGAAAATAATTATGATTTAAACAAAGCTGCAGAGCTACGACACGGACAAATTCCACAATTAGAAAAGGAATATAAATTATTAGAGCAGCAGTTAAATGACCAACAACCAGAGAATCGTTTATTACGGGAAGAGGTAACCGAAGAAGAAATAGCAAATATTGTAGGCAAGTGGACTGGTATCCCAGTAACAAAGCTTGTTGAAGGTGAAAGGGAAAAGTTACTGAGACTAGCTGGCATATTAGGGAAAAGGGTCATTGGTCAGGATAAGGCGATTGAACTGGTTGCTGATGCAGTACTAAGGGCAAGAGCAGGAATAAAAGATCCAAATAAACCGATCGGCTCATTTATTTTTTTAGGCCCAACTGGCGTAGGGAAAACAGAGCTTGCAAAAGCATTGGCTGACGCATTATTTGACAGTGAAGAACAGATGGTCAGAATTGATATGTCTGAGTATATGGAAAAGCATGCAATTTCAAGACTTATTGGTGCACCTCCAGGATATGTTGGGTATGAAGAAGGGGGGCAATTAACTGAGGCGATTCGTAGGAAACCTTATTCTGTCGTATTGTTAGATGAAATTGAAAAAGCACACCCAGAAGTATTTAATATATTGTTACAAATTTTAGATGATGGGCGGATTACAGATTCACAAGGTCGAACAGTTGATTTTAAAAATACAGTAATAATTATGACCTCAAATATAGGTTCACAGTTTCTGCTAGATGGGATGAATGAGATGGGGCAAATAAACGATGTTATTGAAAATCAAGTTCTGGATCAACTACGTGGACATTTTCGGCCGGAATTTCTTAACCGAGTTGATGATATCATTCTGTTCAAGCCACTTTCTCAAGCGTCTATCAATCGCATTGTCGAAAAACTAATTAACGAGCTACAAGTTCGACTAAAAGAGAGGCACATATCAATTTCTGTTACAGCGGAAGCAAAACAATATATAGGCTTATCAGGCTTCGATCCAGTATACGGAGCAAGACCGTTAAAAAGGTTTATTCAGAAACATGTAGAAACACGAATGGCAAAAGAAATCATTGCCGGTCATATAAACGATCATGATCATGTGACAATTGATGCGAAAAATGGACAAATAAACATCAGTAGTGAGTGAGTATATGTACCCGTATCTATAAATATTTTTTGGTTAGTTAGGTTTGTAATGATGTACAAATAGAAACGCTGTTTTCAAATTAAAACATATCCAATAATACAACTAATATCAGGGTTTCTTTTCTTCTGTAAAACGACATCTTTATTTTCTTTTTAGCTACAATATGAACACAGAATTTGAATAGAATCTTTAGAAAAGAAAAAAACAAAAAGACTTGGGTTAATCCCAAGCCTTTTTGTTTTACTAAATAGGGTTGTTTTCGCATTAATTGTTGCTTTGCGTTATAAGAGCTGAGCACATATATAACTAATGTTCGAAAAAAGCCCTAAATATTCAATCGATTCCGAAGTTTTAGCCAATCAGCTAGAATTTTATTGATCCACGAAATCGAATTTCTTTAATGGTTTTCTGTAGGCTCGATTGGAAGTGCTTCCCCAATGATAAATACAAAAAGGGTAAATGCAACAGCTAATATTGTACCTGTCGTAAAGCTATATACAGCACCAAGCATTGAGCTGCCTACATAAGTAGCCATATGTACTAATAAAAAAGTCCAGAAAAAAGTCCAAAAATAACGCAATATTATCACCCCACTATTATGCATTTTAAGTTAATCATATCATAAATATTATATAGAATAAATAGATGTTACCACTTACATTTTGGTAAATACAATCATACATTGTAAAGAATGAATAACAGCTTGATTAGTGTGAGGCGGGGGAGCTATGGGTGAACTAAGACGCTTTCTACAATTAGATAAACAATGGAACGTTATCCATATTCCATATAAACCGAATGGTTTTGGTGTATTTGTGATAGGTGATAAAAACCATTACGTAGATCAACAGACGAGTTTTTGGATGCAAAATATGGGTAGAAGTTTGTTATTAGATTCATTTTCTAATAATGGATATACGGTGTTTTATTCCAACTTATATAATGAACACTGGGGAAGTCCCAAAGCACTATTGTTAGCAAAAAGGTTATATCACATAATTATGCGTAAGGAGATTTTAAATAAGCGAATTCATGTTTTAGCAGAAGGGATGGGAGCTTTAGTAGCTTTGCAATTAATGGAGGATGATGCAACTAAAATTCGTTCTACAGTTTTATTAAATCCATGTATTGATTTAATTGCACAGGCAAATGTGGAAAAAGACAACAAATTTTTTTACAAACGTTTTTTAAAAGAATTTGCAGCAGCCTATGATATTGATGAAAAAAATGCAGAAGCTCATTTAATGAACCTTAAACAAGAGTATAAAAATAATAATACAAATATTAAAATATGGCAGTCAGTAGATAACTATTATTATAATCCAAATATCCATTGTAGAAATTATGAGAAATTAAGAAAAAGAATGAGTGCTCCAATAACACTTGCATATCACTTACAAGAAAAGCGTAATAGCATTGCTCAATCTATCATACGGTTTTATAGAGAGAATGAAAAGGTCCTTTAATTCAAGTTCTTTTCGTAAACTTTGTTGTTTAATGTATGATGAGCTTTTTGAGAGCTCAATAAATGTAAAATGGAAAAGATTCCACGAACGATAAATGTATACGTGCTAATATCTTATAACGAAAAGGAACAATCAATGCGAAAACAGCCTTAATATAAGAATTGTTTACTGTGTTTATTTACGGTGAACTTCGTTGTTTCTATTTAAGTTGTCATTTTAAATAGAAGAGAAAAAAGCTAAGAAGCACACTATATAGACATTTAAATCTTTGTATAACAAGCCTCTTTTTTTGCAATTTCGTAACTATTGATGCTACTTAGTGTTTACTTAAGGTTGTCAAACTTATTAATCAGAGAAGAAGCCATTAACTTATGTGTATATTTAAGTAGAGTAATCAAATTACTGGAAATGACCGAAGGAGGGGAAAGATTGAAGCAGGCGATTGTATTCGGTGCGATGGGTTTTGTTGGATTCAATCTTAGCTGTCACCTTCTGGAAGAAGGGACGGAAGTAATAGGCATAAGAAACCCTCTAATTGAAAAGCACGATAAACTTCTCGAACAAAAAATGTTGCACATTGGTAGAAATGCTAATTTTCATTTACTTGAGCTTGAAGAGGATTCATCATTAATTAGCAAAGGCGATTTTAACACAAGCTCCGCTATATATTATTGCTTGTTTGATCCAACGATTCATATAAAAAGTGTATTTAATCAACATAAGTATTTAGAGAAGTCACTCACTTTATTAACGAATGTTATTAATTTTTGTGCTCGGCACAAATGTAAATTAATCCTCATATCTACACTTGATATGTTTAATCGTAATGAGCAAATAATTAATGAAGAAACAGAACCAACACCTAAATCATTGAACGGATTATTACACCATCGTGAAGAAATATTAGTGATGAACAAAGGAAATGATCTAGAATTTCCATACATTATTGTCCGTTTACCAACGTTATATGGACCGTGGCAACCTATGAATATGGTGTTTCAGCATGGGATTCTAACTACTGATCTCCACTCAGATCAGCCCACTATACACGAAGACACTAGTGATGTTTTATATATTAATGATGTGTTAAATAGTTTATATGTTCTTGGGTCAAATAAGATATCAAATGAAATTATACATTTTGCGAGCGGTAATGAAAGTGAATGGTTTAATGGTTATAAGTTAATTTATGAACAAGAATCATCTTTGAGAAATGAGTATAAATGCCCAACATTAGATACGACAAAGGTAAGGCAATTATTAAACTTTTATCCACAAACGACAATAGGTGAAGGAATTAAGAAGCAGAAAGCACACACAAAAAAATTAATGAAACATTTTATTTAGTAATTGTAAAAAAATTCCCCTTTTACAAATGAGCAAACGTCAAGGTAAAATAAGAGTTAGTATGATTAATTTTACATAGTAATCAAGTAAAATAAATTCAAGTTTATATACTAGTTACATAGAAGTGAATAAATAGTACTACACCTATGTCGCTAAAGGAGTTGCTGTAAATGCCTAAGTTGTTAACAGTAATCATTTTCCTTTATATTTTCATGATTGCAGGATGTGAGAATTCAGAGGGCAATAAGATTAACAATGTTGGTCTTCTCGTACCTGATACAGTTAATGATCAAGTATGGGGGACAAAGGGTTATAAAGGAATGTTAAAGATTCAGTCTAACTTTAATGTAGATGTTTTTTTAAAAGAAGGAATGAATAACGAAGCTGTCGTAAAGGTTGCAGTTGAGGAGCTCAATGCCAAAGGAGTAAATCTAATTTTTGGTCATGGGAATGAATATGTAGAGTACTTTAATAAAATAGCTCCTCAATACCCAAATATACATTTTATATATTTTAATGGTGATGCCGTAATTGAAAACATAACGAGCCTTAATTTTGAAGCAAATGCGATGGGTTTTTTTGGTGGTATGGTAGCTGGGAAAATGACTCAGTCCAATAAGGTTGGAGTTATTGCTGCGTTTGATTGGCAGCCAGAGGTTGATGGTTTTTTTGAAGGTGCACTATTTCAAACGAACGATGAAGTTGAGGTCAAAGTTGAATATGTACAAAATTGGAATGATATTGACTTAGCATTACAAGTTGTCGATAAAATGATTAGTGATGGTGTTGATGTTGTCTATCCAGCTGGTGATGGTTTTAATGTTCCTGTTATTGAGAGGCTGAAAGAAAATGGGCTCTATGCAATTGGTTACGTCTCTGATCAATCAGATTTAGGACAGGCAACGGTGTTAACGAGTACGGTTCAAAACGTTGATAAATTATATGAACTTGTTGCCGAAAGGTATAACAATGGTACGTTAGAATCTGGAAATTTATATTTCGATTTCCAGGATGAAGTTATTACCATGGGGGTATTTAGCCCACAAATTGATCAAGCTTATCAGAAAAAAATAAATAGTTACATTCAGATTTATAAAGATACGGGGAAGCTACCTAATCAAATTGAATAATTATAAGTGTAAATATGAGAGTAATACTGTTCGCTAAAACTTTCAGTAATCGGTGGTTGTTATAGTAATAAGTAGATAGACTCTTTCTTGAAAAAACGGTAGCTTCGTAAGTCTTGAATCATTTTTTTGATTTTTTGAAAAAGTTAAATAACGGAGTGAGCTCTTTCATCATTGGTTTAAGTTGATTATATGAGTTATAAATGTCATTCAATTGTTCCATTATTTTCACATAGTCTATTTCATCATTTTGTTGTGGTGGTGTCTGATTGACGTTTGGTTGTTGTTGTTCTCCGAAATTTTGAGTTTGTCTGTTTCTGTCTCGTGGTGGGCCGAATAAAAACCTTGAAAAAGGATCAACCGGCCTTGTTTCAGCACCCCTAGAACGTTGTTCTTCTTTTTCCATAGTATCACCCCACTTCATGTGCTTTAATACTCGTGGATCATTTCGTAACTGTTGCTGCTCATAATTCCAAATTTAACATAGTTAAATTAGGAGATAAACAGAACTTAGCAGTGGTTTCACGCAAATTATTTGTATATATTTTTAGTTCTTAATACGAAAACAACAATGTATGCGAAAATCACCTTACTTATAGCATATGTTTTATAAAGAAAATTTCGTAGACGGATATCATAATGATACTTAGGTGAACGTCCATTTTTTTGAGACAATAAAGTTGCTAAAAGGGAACAATATGGAGTAAAATTAGTACCAAGTAATAATATTTACTATTAATAAGGTGCTTTTCATAAATCTTGTTTCTTTAATTACAACAGTGTTAAAGCTAAATGAGTTTTTATATGAATCCCATAGTCCTTGATGAAGAAAAGATACCACGATTGTTTCTTGTTTACGTGTTTTTGTCTTAGTATGAAAAACACCAACCGATGCGAAAAAGCCATTAATAAAAAGGAGATAAGCATATGAATGCAGGTATTTTAGGAATTGGTAGATACTTACCCGAACGTGTGTTGACAAACGCTGATTTGGAAAAGATGATGGATACATCTGATGAGTGGATTCGTACACGCACAGGGATAGAGGAACGTAGAATTGCCAATGATGATATTGATACGTCAGATATGGCATTTTTTGCTGCAGAAAAAGCGTTAAAAGATGCGGAAATTACAGCTGATGAAATAGATATGATTTTAGTTGCTACGGTGACACCAGATCAGCCATTTCCATCAGTAGCATGTAGAATTCAGGAGAGGTTAGGGGCAAGTAAAGCTAACGCTATGGATATAAGTGCTGCTTGTGCTGGATTCATGTATGGCATGGTAACCGCCAAACAATTTATATCTACAGGGACTTATAAGCATGTGTTAGTCATTGGTGTTGAAAAATTGTCTAAGATCACTAACTGGGAAGATCGCAATACCGCTGTCTTATTTGGGGATGGGGCTGGTGCTGTCGTTATGGGGCCTGTTTCAGAAGGTAGAGGCTTACTTTCTTTTGAACTAGGAGCGGATGGAACTGGTGCAAACCATTTATACCAAGATGAATATATCATTATGAACGGACGTGAAGTCTTTAAATTTGCGGTAAGACAAATGGGTGAGTCTAGTGTTAACGTTTTGGAAAAAGCTGGATTAACGAAAGAGGATGTTGACTTTCTCATTCCTCATCAAGCGAATATTCGTATTATGGAATCAGCGAGAACGAGGCTTGAACTACCAGAAGAAAAAATGTCAAAAACAGTGCATAAATATGGGAATACTTCAGCTGCTTCAATTCCAATTTCTATCGTTGAAGAGCTAGAAGCTGGTAAAATCAATGATGATGACTTGCTCGTCCTGGTCGGTTTTGGTGGAGGCTTAACTTGGGGAGCTATTGCTTTCCGTTGGGGGAAATAACAAAAATTAAATGATTTAAATATATGTTGAGTAATTTATGTATAAATGGACAAAGGAGATGCTTACTATGAATAAACGTAGAGTTGTTATTACAGGTTTAGGTGCTGTGACACCTCTTGGGTCATCGGTAGAAGCAACATGGGAAAATTTAATAAATGGTGTTTCGGGTATTGGAACTGTTACGCGTGTGAACCCAGATGATTATCCTGCTAAGGTAGCAGGTGAAGCAACAGACTTTAATCCTGAAGATTTTATGGAAAAGAAAGATGCACGAAAAATGGATCGTTTTACGCAATTTGCGTTAGCTGCATCTTTGATGGCAGTAAAAGATGCCAGCCTAACAATCACAGATGATATTGCTCCAAGAGTAGGTGTCTGGATTGGGTCTGGTATAGGTGGTATGGAAACATTTGAAAATCAATTTGAAACATTTCAAAAACGAGGCTATCGTCGTGTGAGTCCGTTTTTTGTACCTATGATTATCCCTGATATGGCAGCAGGTCAAGTGTCAATTGCTCTTGGCGCCAAAGGTATAAATTCTTGTACTGTTACAGCATGTGCTACAGGGACGAATTCTATCGGTGATGCATTTAAAGTCATCCAGCGAGGAGATGCGGATGTAATGGTTTCAGGTGGAGCGGAAGCACCAATTACGAAAATGTCCATGGCTGGATTTTGTGCAAATACTGCATTATCAACAAATCCAGATCCTAATACAGCGAGTCGCCCATTTGATAAAAATCGAGATGGTTTCGTAATGGGTGAAGGAGCTGGAATCGTTGTCTTAGAGGAGTTAGAGTTTGCTAAAGCAAGAGGGGCAAAAATTTATGCAGAAGTAGTCGGTTACGGCTCTACTGGAGATGCATATCATATTACTGCGCCTGCACCAGGTGGAGAAGGTGGGGTTCGCGCAATGAGGCAAGCAATTGAGGATGCTGACCTTACACCAGAACAAATTGATTATATTAATGCTCACGGTACGAGCACACAATACAATGAAAAATTTGAAACAATGGCGATTAAAGAAGTGTTTGGTTCGTATGCTGAAAAATTACCAATTAGCTCAACGAAATCCATGACTGGCCACCTACTAGGTGCTGCTGGTGGGATAGAAGCAATATTTTCAGTCCTATCGATTAAGGAAGGAATCATTCCGCCCACTATCAACTTGGAAACTCCTGACCCTGATTGCGACCTTGATTACGTTCCGAATGAAGCTAGAAAACAGGAAGTATCTGTAGCGTTAAGTAACTCATTAGGTTTCGGAGGTCACAACGCAGTATTAGTCTTTAAGAGTTATGAATAATAAGGCTTAAATATTATGATCATACAAAAAACTGGCTATCTTATATGCCAGTTTTTTTTGTGCTTACATGGCCTATGCACTCACATTAACATTTTATCATATGATGAAAAGAAAACTTTGTTCTTATTTTAAACGTGATTAATAACATTATTAGTCTCTTTACAATAAGCTCTTTTCGTAAGTTTTGTTGCAATTGTTACCAATTATCACCATGAAAAGTAATTTATTTGTTAGTCATCGTTGTACAGAAGAAAAGGTTCCACGATCTCTAGTTTGGTATTACGTGTTTATTTTTTATGGGAAAACATCCTTTCGAAGGAAGTTGCAATTGTAATCAGGGTTTTACAGTTTTAATCTCATAAAGAAGAAAGGATGACACGAATAATAGTTTCTAAGCGTGTTTATTTCTTAGTACGAGATACATCAATAAATGCGAAAACAGCGCATATTGTTGATATTAATCATACGATAAAAGGGTGAAAAAAATGCCTGTAATATCTACCTATGAATGGTTGGATCAATGGTATGACGAACCAAATAAATTGTGCAAAAAATTAGCAAATTTATTTGGAGGATCATCTGAGAGGTCTATCTATTCATATCTTCGTTCTTTTGGAATGTATCGTCCCTCAAGGAATGGTAAGGAATGTATCCATGAGCTCAAGGAGAATAAAGTATGGGGAATTGTAAAAAAAGAACATCAACTTTTACAAAAAGAATGGGCAGGTGAAGATGTACCGATCTTCATTTTTCCAGCTGATTCCTCAAATCCAGGTTTGCGCGAATACAATGGTAAATCTGGTGTTGCTTTTAAAGATAAGCTTTTTCTATTCGTATCTCCACAAAATGAAAAAAATGAAATTCGAGCATTATTTACACATGAATATAATCACGTTTGCAGGTTATCAAAGTACAAAAAAAATGATGACAGCTATACTTTATTGGACACGATTATATTAGAGGGGCTCGCTGAAAATGCAGTTAGGGAACGACTTGGGGATAAATATGCAGCTGCATGGACGAATTATTACACTCAGGATGAAGCGCAATATTATTGGAATAAAATAATAAAACCAAAAATGCATGTGCTAAGAAGTCACCGGATTCATGATCAGCTTCTATATGGTCATGGACTTTTCCCGAAAATGGTAGGTTATAATGTTGGCTATCAATTAGTGAAATCGTGTATAGATCATCAAGGTGATGCGATAAAGACTTTGTTATCTTTCCAAAGTAATGACATTGTTAAATATTCAGAATTTTAGTAATCAATAAAATTTTAAAGAAGAGTAGTAGAAAATCTAGTAAACTAGCTACTTTTCTTTTTTTTTATATTTTGAAAATATTGTAACTTTAAAAAATATATTGATTTTGTAAAGAATCTGTAATATATTTTATTATAATATTATGTTTAAAAATTCATACTAAATATATTACTAATTAGAGGTGTACTATGAGTTCAAATTCTCGTCAAAACGCTGAAACACCTTTATTAAAGGTGAGCAATTTAGAAACAGCCTTTAAAATTGATGGTGAATACCACAATGCCGTTGATAACGTGTCATTCTCAGTAAAGCCGAAACAAATTGTCGGAATTGTTGGAGAATCAGGTTGCGGGAAGAGTGTAATGTCACTCTCCATCATGAAACTGTTACCTAAGCACAACGGAGAAATTAGAAGTGGACAAGTTGATTTTAAAGGTAAGGAATTGCAAGATTTAGATGATAATGAGATGAATACAATTCGCGGAAAAGATATTTCTATGATTTTCCAAGAGCCGATGACTGCACTAAATCCAGTTTTCACGATCGGCTTTCAACTAGAAGAAGTACTTTTTAACCATATGAATATTTCTAAACGTGAAGCCCGCTTGAAAAGTGTTTCTTTATTAAAAAGTGTCGGAATATCTAGACCTGAGCAAATTGTCGAAGAATATCCACACCAGCTTTCAGGTGGAATGAGACAAAGGGTAATGATAGCAATGGCTATCGCTTGTCAGCCACAACTATTGATCGCTGATGAGCCTACAACTGCACTCGACGTAACTGTACAAGCCCAAATTCTTGAATTACTTAAAGAAATTCAAGAAGTAAATGATATGTCAATCATTCTTATTACGCATGATTTAGGTGTCGTTGCAGAGATGTGTGATGAAGTAATCGTTATGTATGCAGGTAGAATTGCTGAAAGAGCTAGTGCGGAAGAACTGTTTTACAACCCGAAGCACCCGTACACGAAGCTATTAATGGGTTCTATTCCTAAGTTGGATGAGGAAGTTGAAAAGTTAAGTTCTATTGAAGGAATTGTACCTTCCCTAGTTAATATGCCGAAAACTGGCTGTAAATTTGCTGACCGTTGTCCACAAGCAATGGCAGAATGTAGAGAAATAACACCACAGCTAAAAGAGGAAAACGTTAATCATGAGGTAGCTTGTTTGTTATATGAAAACAGCTTTCCTACTGAAAGGGTGAAGGTGAGTAAATGAGCCAGCAATCAACTTTAGAAGAAAAAGAAAGTTTACTAGAGATAGTAAATTTGAAAACTTACTATCCTATTAAAGGTGGAATTTTACGTAGAACGATAGGTAATGTTAAAGCAGTTGACGATGTATCGTTTGAAATTAATAAGGGTGAGACATTCGGGCTTGTAGGAGAATCTGGATGTGGTAAATCAACAACAGGTAGAACAATTTTACGTTTGTTAGAACCTACAGACGGCAAGATTATTTTTGATGGACAAGATATTACGAAGTTAAGAGGTGCATCCCTACGACAGATGCGTAAAGACTTCCAAATGGTTTTCCAAGACCCATATGCGTCTTTAAACCCTACAATGATGGTCGGTAGCTTAGTATCAGAGCCAATTCGTAATTACCAAAAAGTTTCTGAAGAAGATTTAAAGGAAGATGTACTTGATTTGCTGAAGAAGGTTGGGCTACCGCCAGATGCGTATTATAAATATCCACATGAGTTTTCAGGTGGGCAAAGGCAGCGTGTAGGTATAGCAAGAGCGCTTGCACTCCGCCCAAAACTCATCATTGCCGATGAACCTGTGTCGGCACTTGACGTGTCAGTTCAGTCACAAGTATTAAACTTGCTGAAAGAATTACAAGATGAATTTGATTTAACGTATTTGTTTATCGCACATGACTTAAGTGTAGTGAAACATATGAGTGATCGAATTGGTGTTATGTATCTAGGTGGGATCGCAGAGCTTGCTGATAAAGAAAGCTTGTACGCTGAGCCATTACACCCGTATACACAAGCTCTGTTATCTGCAATTCCTGAGCCTGATCCAAGGAAGAAAAAAGAGCGTATTATTTTGGAAGGAGACGTGCCGAGTCCGGCAAATCCGCCGCAAGGCTGTGCCTTCCATCCTCGCTGTGCCCATGCTAAGCCGGAGTGTCAGAAGGTGAAGCCTGTTTTGAAGGAGGTGAAAAAAGGTCATAAAGTAGCGTGTCACTTATATTAACTAAAATTGATAAATTAGGGGGAGAACTATGAAAAAATCATTATGGCTGTTTTCATTAATGCTTGTGTTAGCATTGTTCTTAGCTGCTTGTGGTGGCGGGGATGACGCATCAGCGCCAGCAGATGATAATAACTCAGAAGAAACTGATTCAAACGAAACTGAAGCTACAACAGAAGGTCCTAAAGAAGGCGGGACAGTCACATTTGGTTTTAACCAACCGTTTAAAGGTGTATTGTCATATGCTTATTATGAAGGACAAGATGATTCAGAGATTTTACAGTTTATGCATGAAGGTTTAACTAAAACTGATGAGAACTTACAAACTGTACCAAACCTTGCAGATTGGGAGCTTTCTGAAGACAACATGACTTTAACGTTTAACTTAAAGCAAGGCGTTAAATGGCATGATGGTGAAGAGTTAACTGCTGAGGATATGGAATATGCTTGGTACTTAATCGCTGATCCAGACTATGAAGGAGCTCGTTTTGCAAACGTTGCAATGATAGAAGGTGCAGAGGATTACCAACAAGGTAATGCTGACACGATTTCAGGTATTACGGTAGTAGACGATTATACGATTGAAGTTAAAGTAACAGAACCATCTGTTAACTTAATTGATAACATTTGGACAGCACCAGAACCAAAACATTATTATGGAGATTTATCTTCTAAAGATGTTCCTGATTCTGATCAAGTTCGTGTAAACCCAATTGGTGTTGGTCCATTTAAAGTTAAAAACATCGTTCCTGGTGAAATGGTTGAATTTGAACGTAATGATGATTACTGGCAAGGAAAGCCGTATCTTGATGGTGTTGTGTATAAAGTAGTTGATGGTGCATTATCATCAGGTTTACTTGAAAGTGGCGAAATAGATATTATGGAAGCTCTTTCAGATCAGTGGGAAATCGTTAAAGATTTACCAAATCTTGAAAATGTAGTAGTAGATTCTATGTCATACAGCTATATCGCTTTTGATATGGGTTATTATGATACTGAAAACAATGTCGTTGTGAGTGACAACCCTAAATTCCAAAACAAACAGCTTCGTCATGCAATGGCGTATGCAATCGATAGACAACAATATGTAGATAGCTTTAGAAGTGGACTAGGTAAACCGCTTAATGTTCCAATTCCATCTGTTTCTTGGGCAAAAATTCCAGATGATCAAATTAACACATATGATTACGATCAAGAAAAAGCAAAAGAACTTTTAGATGAAGCTGGTTATGTTGATGTTGATGGCGATGGTTTCCGTGAAGATCCAGACGGTAACAAATTCACGATTAACTTTGATGCGATGAGTGGAGCAGAAACATCTGAGATCCGCGCTCAATTCGTGCTACAAGCTTGGCAAGCAATTGGACTTGATGCACAATTAAACGGCGGTACGTTAAAAGACTTCAACTTATTCTATGATACGATTGAAGCAGATGATCCATCAGTTGAAACATTCCACGGTGCATGGGGTCTATCACCAGACCCAGATCCAGCTGGTATTTGGTTAAGTACTGATAAGTGGAATATGTGGCGCTGGTACAGCGAAGAGTCTGACGAGCTAATTAAAGCAGGTATCCAATTCCCAGAGGATCCAAACAAAGATGTAATTGAGCACCGTAAAGAGATTTATTACGAGTGGCAAAAACTTGTTAACGAAGAGCTACCTGTTATTTTCTTTGAACAACGTCAAGATCCGTGGGCAATTAACAAACGTCTAAAAGGTGTTACTGTTGATCCATTTGGAGTTAGTACTGACATCCATTTATGGAATGTAACAGAATAAAAGCAATATTTAATGAAATTGTACGATAAGGAGATCCGACATGCTACAATATACGATTCGTAGACTATTAGGAATGATTCCGTTACTTTTCCTTATCTCCGTAGTGGTATTTACCCTGGCTAAGCTAATGCCAGGGGATGCCCTTTCGGGTAAAGTTGATCCGCTCAATTCTGACCCTGAATATATTGCAGAGATGCGTGAAAAAATGGGTTTAAATGACCCAATTCACGAGCAATATTTTCGTTGGATAAGCGGCGTACTACAAGGAGATTTCGGAGATTCATTTGTTCATAAACGTGATGTATCTGAGCTAGTATTTTCTCGCTTTCCAAACACACTCTTACTCGCAATATCTGCAATTCTAATTGCTTATGTTTTGTCATTTTTGATGGGGAGACATGCAGGAAGGTATCCTTATAAAACAGGAGATTATTTTATCTCAACCTATAATTATATTGCCTTAGCGATTCCAAGTTTTGTTGCGGCATTAGTTGCAATTTACGTGTTTGCTATTAAATTAGGCTGGGTACCAGCAACTGGTAGTATCGGTTCAGGTGTTGAGGCTGGAACATTAGAATATTATATGAGTAAATTAAAGCATACGATTTTACCTGCATTAGTATTAGGTGCATTGGCTACAGCTAGTTATACGCAATTTTTACGGAATGATATAATCGAAAGCTCACGTAAAGATTACGTTCGAACAGCGAGAGCGAAAGGTACAAAAGAGAGCACTATTTATAATAAACATATATTACGCAACTCTCTTATACCGATCGTAACATTATTAGGTTTTGATATCGCATCTTTATTAAGTGGGGCAATCATCGTTGAAACGATTTTCACATATCCAGGCATTGGCAACCTGTTTTTTGAATCGATGAATAGCCGTGACTATTCAGTTTTAATGGCAATCACTATGCTACTGTCAATGATGGCGTTAATTGGTAATTTAATAGCGGATTTACTTTATGGGATAGTTGATCCGAGAATCCGTTTAGGTTAGTGAGGTGAAAAAGATGGAACCATCAGTGTCAAATCAAGCAAACTCTGTTATACCACAAACAAAACGTCCCAAAAAACAATCACCGTGGGCAATAGCTCGACGAAAATTTTTACGTAATAAGCCAGCTATGATTAGCTTAATTTTCTTGCTATTTATTACTACTGTAAGTATGTTAGCTGAACCGTTAACGGTACCGATGGAAGAAACGAATATTATCGACACAACTCAAATTAGTCAGGAACCATCATCTGAGCATTGGTTCGGTACTGACAAAGCTGGGAGAGAAGTATTTGACCGTGTTCTTCACGGAGGAAAGACATCATTATTACTCGCGTTTTCAATTACGCTAATCCTTACTATTATCGGTACAATTATTGGTGCTACCTCTGGATTTTTCGGAGGTAAGGTTGATTCAGTACTTATGAGATTTACGGATTTTGTTCTAATATTTCCGTTCTTACCGTTTGTAATCGTATTGAAAGCGATTTTTATTGAATCAGGTATTGCTGTTCTCATTTTTGTTATTAGTATATTAAGCTGGACAGGTATGGCTCGTATAGTCCGAGGACGAGTATTAGCTGAAAAGGAAAATGAGTATATTCTTAGTGCAATATCAATTGGTTGTTCACCAGCGAAAGTTATTAGAAAGCACTTATTTCCAAATATCATGTCTATTATTATCGTACAAGCAACACTCTTATTGGCGGTAATGATAGTTGTTGAAACTGGCTTAAGTTTCCTTGGTTTTGGTGTTCCTATGACAACTCCGAGCTGGGGTAACATGCTTCAAGAAGCACGTAGCCCAGATGTTTTACAATATAAATGGTGGATATGGCTTCCACCAGGCTTAGCAATTGCTTTAACGATTCTTTCAATTAATTTTGTAGGTGAAGGCTTGAAGGATGCATTTAATCCGAAATCCAGCCGATAATTAAAAAAATCTATCACTTTAATAGTGATAGATTTTTTTTTGACTACTTTTTTTTATTTTCGTTTCATATATATGAATAAGTTCTATAGGACAAGTATCAATCCGTTTACAGTTATTCGCTATATTCGACAAAAATGTGCTTTTCAACTATATAAATCAATTGATTCTTTTGACATTAAGTATGGTGTTAATATCACTAAAAGGAGTGTGAGCTAACTGATGTTCCGCTTGTTTTTGTTTCTTGTAGGATTTGGTCTTTGTGTTGCCGGGGGAATTAGCATTATAGCTTACTTAAACTTGCTCACACTCGGTGTAGGAGTTATGGACTATGTCATCTTTATTAGCAAAAGGGTAGAAAGTTATTTATTAGTAATAGGAATCTGTATTATTTGGCTTAGTATTTATTTACAGTTTGATAATGAAGAATAGTAATTGTGTCACACAGATAATGGTGAATTTTACTATCCAAAATATGAATAAGAGGAAAAACAGTATCGATTAGTTTCAAATAATGGAATAAATTTATAGTACTCTGCCTATACTGTTGACAAACAGTAGTGAAGTGAGGGGTAAAAGTATGTTGTATCTTCATGATGTTTGGGTAAACTGGTTTGAAGGTGAAGAGAACGGATATAATGTATGTCACTTTCACGAATGGAGAAGTGACGATAGTGTGGAGTTATTAGATCAAGTTCCATTGATTAAAGTCGATTCATTACTCTATGCTTATATTGAAAATGATTTAATGGAATTACCTGCACAGCTGCTAGAAGATGTACATAAGAAAGCATTTATTCGGAAAAATCATGAACGAAAACAGTTAGAGTATTGTTTTGTTGTAACGGATGGGTCAGGAATTGTTGCGATTGATACAATAGGATACCATATACCGATAAGAAAAAGCAGACTTATACCAAGACAAGAGCAATTGGTATATGAAATGGTCCAAGATAAAGAACCAGATGCATATGCAATAGAACTTCATCATAATGAAGAAAAGGAATACCATATTCTTTCTCTTGAACCAGAGCTAATGAGCGGACTAACGAGAAAAGAAAGACAACTTAAACAGCTATTGTTTATGGCCTTAGACCAGCTATATCAAACGAAAAATGCTGCACAAATAAGATATTGGTATACTGAATGGAAACCACAACATTATGAAAATATACAACAAATGACTTTTAAAGAAGCTTGGTATAGTTTATATGAGGAAGCAAAAACGGGTTGGAGTACTAAACATGAGCTTTTATGTGAAAACTTAATAAAAGGACAACCATTTTTTGAAAAATTGTGGGAGTTAGAACAAGAGTCGAAAGTTAATTAAAAAAGTAATCGGGCTATTATCCGATTACTTTTTTATTTTGATTGTTTTCACATTGATTGTTGTGAAATAAATACTTACAACACTACCGATGTGTCATCAAGATCACTTTTGATTTAAACTTCGTTTTATCTTTTAGATTTGGAACAATTGCAACTAAGTTTACCAAAAGAGCATAAATTTTTGTATCGAAAAATAGACGCTTTAATAATGATTAATCATTAATAGGAAATGGGGGGAATTATACCTTATATACTTTCATAAAGCACACAAAATTTTGATAAATAACTAAATTCTGTAATGTATTTGTAATGCTTGTAATATATTGAATGTGAATTGGAAATTGTGAAATTTCACAATAAATAATGACTATTTTCGAACTTGGAATCAACAGGTTTGTAACTAGAGTTTATAACTATTATTCAGTTGTAAAATTTAGTCTAGTTGTTGTAGTTAATAAGAAGAACCCCACAAAATACCGAAAAGAGTCAAAATAATTGAGGTGTACTATGGGTATAAATTCTCATTCAAGAACGGTATCACCACTATTAGAAGTTAGAAATTTAGAGACAGCTTTTCAAGTTGATGGAGAATACTATAATGCTGTTGACCAAGTGTCATTTACTGTAAGGCCAAAGCAAATTGTCGGCATTGTTGGAGAATCAGGCTGTGGAAAAAGTGTGATGTCATTATCTATTATGTCACTGTTGCCGAAGGGTATCGGGAAAATTAACGGTGAGATTATTTTTGAGGGAAAACATTTAGAGAAGATGGGTGACAAGGAGCTAAATAGTATTCGTGGAAAAGACATAACTATGATATTTCAAGAACCTATGACAGCGCTAAATCCCGTCTTTACGATAGGATCCCAGGTGCAGGAAGTCCTGTTAAATCATTTGGAGATTTCTAAGAAGATGGCAAGAGATAAAAGTATTGCCCTCTTGAAAAGTGTTGGTATTTCTAGACCGGAAAAGGTGGTTGATGAATATCCACATCAATTGTCAGGAGGAATGAGACAAAGGGTCATGATAGCTATGGCAATTGCATGCCAACCAAAACTTCTCATTGCAGATGAACCTACAACGGCTTTGGATGTTACTGTGCAAGCACAAATTCTAGATTTGCTTAAGGATATTCAAGAAATAAATGATATGTCTATTATATTAATTACTCATGATTTAGGTGTTGTCGCTGAAATGTGTGATGAAGTACTTGTAATGTATGCTGGAAAGATTGTAGAATCTGCGGACGTTGAAACACTATTTAGTAAACCACAGCATCCATATACAAGAGCTTTATTGGAATCCATCCCTAAAATGGATACCGTAGTAGAGAAATTAGGTTCTATTGAAGGGATCGTTCCTTCTATTACACGTATGCCGGATGTCGGATGTAGGTTTGCCAACCGTTGTCAAGAAGTGAAAGAACAATGCAAAGTTGTAACTCCACAGTTAGTAGAAACTGAACAATCACATTTTGTTTCGTGTTTACTATATGAAACTAGTCAATTAAAGAAGTGAGGGTAAGACATGTTAAGAGCAACGGATAATGATATTTCTTTAGTTGAAATTAAGAACTTAAAAACATATTACCCAATAAAAGGAGGATTTTTTCGTAGAACTGTAGGGCATGTGAAAGCGGTTGACGGTGTATCCTTTACAATTAATAAGGGTGAAACATTTGGCCTCGTAGGAGAATCAGGCTGTGGAAAATCCACAACTGGACGAACGTTGCTAAGGTTGATAGCCCCCACAGATGGAAGTATTGTATTTGAAGGACAAGATATTACTAAAGTTGGAGGAAGTTCATTACAAAAATTAAGACGTAATTTTCAAATGATCTTTCAAGATCCTTATGCGTCATTAAATCCGAAACAGATGATTGGAGATATAATTTCTGAGCCTATACGGAATTATTCTAAAATCACTAAAAGAAATTTAAAAGGTGAGGTTACGAATTTGCTCGAAAAAGTCGGCTTACCTGCAGACTCTTATTACAAGTATCCCCACGAGTTTTCTGGTGGTCAGAGGCAGCGTATTGGTATCGCTAGAGCACTAGCATTAAAGCCAAAATTTATTATAGCTGATGAACCTGTATCTGCGCTTGATGTTTCTGTGCAATCGCAAGTCCTTAATTTACTTAAAGAACTACAAGATGTTTTTAACTTAACCTATTTATTTATTGCACATGATTTAAGTGTAGTGAAGCATATGAGTGACCGGATTGGAGTTATGTATCTAGGTAGAATAGTAGAAATCGGTGAAAATCATAGTTTATACTCAATGCCGCTGCATCCATATACACAAGCGTTAATATCAGCAATTCCACAACCAAACCCTACAGCAAAGAAGGAGCGTATCATTTTACATGGAGATGTCCCTAGTCCGGCAAATCCCCCAACAGGCTGTCCATTTCATCCTCGTTGTGTACATTCAAAGCCGGAGTGCGAACAAGTGAAGCCCTCTTTAAAGGAGGTGAAACAAGGACATTCAGTTGCTTGCCATCTATATTAACGGCTCTTTTCGTTTTTTCACTATTTATTCGCTAGATGAGGATAGGAAGATACAGCTATTTTAGAGATGGAAAGATGACACGAACCTTACGGTATACTTAGCTATCTTTCTGTGTTAAAACAACATCTCATACGAAAACAGCCAAGTTAAACTACGTGAATTTGGGGGAAAAATTATAACTCGGGGGTGTTTTTGTGAAAAAACATAAGTTATCTGTTATGTCATTGTTATTAGTACTTTCATTTTTCCTAGCTGCGTGTAATGGAGGTGATGATGGTGACCCAACAAGTGGAGATAGTCAAGATCCTGTAACAGAAGAAAATAAAGAAGAAGTGACAGAGGAAAATGAAGAAGAGGTGGTAGAACAGGGACCTACTGAAGGTGGAGTTGCAACGTACGCAGTAGAATCAGAATTTGATGGTTTATTTAACTTTGCTTTTTATGATGGATCTGTTGACGGTGATATTTTATCATTTTTTGATGAAAATTTAATTGGTGTTGACGATAACCTTCAATACGTTCCAGGTATAGCGGACTGGACAACAGACGACAACATTAACTACATTTTCACATTCCAACAAGGCGTAAAATGGCATAACGGAGATGAATTGACTGTTCACGATTGGGTATTTTCACTGGAAACGATTGCACATCCAGACTATGACGGAGTTCGTTTTGTGAATGTTAGTGATATCGTAGGTGCGCAAGACTTTCGTGCAGGAGAAGCTGACAATATAAGCGGCTTAAATGTCATTGACGATTATACGATTGAAATTACATTTGATAAGGCTCGAGTCAATAATTTAGAAAATTTATGGACATATCCAATGAATAGAACTGAATTTGAAGGAATCGAAGTGAAAGATATGTCCGGATCACCTCAGGTTCGTCAAAACCCTGTTGGTTTAGGTCCATTTAAAGTAAAGAAAATTGTTCCTGGGGAATATGTTGAGATGGAGCGCTTTGATGACTACTATCAAGGAAGGCCATATTTAGATGGGGTTGTAGTTAAAGTGATTGACAGCTCGTTAACGAAAGGCTTACTTGAGAACGGGGAAGTAGATATGATGGGTGTTCACCCTTCAAATTTAGGCGAAGTTGAAGCATTAAATAACATCGATCTATTAGAAATACCAGGATTATCATATTATTATATTGGCTTCAAAATGGGAGAGTGGGATGGCGATAAAAACGTCATGAATATTGAGAAATATCAGGACAAAAAACTACGGCAAGCGATGTTGTACGCAATTGATCGTCAAGCTTGGGTTGATGCATTTTTCAGCGGCCTAGCACAACCAGTTAATAGACCAGTTCCTTCCGTGCACTGGATTGCAGCTGAAAATTCAATGTTAACGAACCAATTTGAATACAGTCCTGAAAAAGCAATGGAGCTACTAGATGAAGCTGGTTATGTTGACGTTGATGGTGATGGATTGAGAGATAATCCGGATGGTGAAAAATTCACCGTTAAGTTTGGACATTATGCTACGAGTAATCCGACTTATGAAGCACGTGCACAAGCAATCCTTCAATATTGGCAAGACGTTGGACTTGATGCTCAGTTTGCAACTGGTGGTTTAATTGAAGTCAATTTATATTATGACATGCTTGAAAATGATGACCAAGAGCTTGAAGTCTTCTATGGTGGTTGGTTTACCGGGACAGACCCAGATCCATCTCCATTATGGGGATCAGATGCAAAGTTCAATTACACGCGATGGGTAGATGCCGAAAATGACCGATTGTTAGACGATGCATTAGATATGGAAATTGTAGGCACTGATACGGAAAAACGCATGGCAATCTATAAAGAATGGCAGCAATTCTTTAATGAAGAAGTGCCGGTGTTACCAATTATGGAGTTGTATGACCTATGGGCAGTAAATAATAGGCTTCAAGGTACACATATTAACTCAGTAGGTGCACAAAATGATGTTCACCTTTGGTATATTTCAGAGTAACAAATTACGATAATGCTAGATAAGGAGAATGATGATGATTAAATTCATACTAAGAAGATTACTTGGCATGATACCGATGTTACTCCTTATCTCCTTTGTAGTGTTTTCCCTGGCAATGCTCATGCCAGGGGATCCACTTGGTGGAGAAATCGATCCGTCAAATACTAATCCAGAGTATATTGAAGAAATGAGAGAAAAACTAGGATACAATGATCCAATTCCTGTTCAGTATCAGCGTTGGATGACAAACTTTGTTCAAGGTGATTTTGGAAAATCTACAAAATATAAAATTCCAGCAGAACAAGTCATTTTTGAGCGTTTGCCTAATACAATTTTGCTAGGTGTTACTTCTTTATTAATCACATATATTCTCGCTTTTTTTATGGGAAGTTATGCGGGTAGAAGGCCTTATACTATTGCTGACCATACGATAGGTGGCTTTAACTATTTAGTTTTAGCAATTCCATCATTTGTTGCGGCTATCGTCTCAATATATTTCTTTGCATTTGAACTCGGTTGGTTTCCATCACATGGTTCAGTAACGATCGGTTTAGAAGGAGGTACACTAGCATATTGGCAAAGTAGATTACACCATGTCTTATTACCAGCAATCGTATTAGGGGCATTTAGTACGGCTTCTTATACGCAGTTTTTACGTAATGATATTATCGAAAGTAGTCGTAAAGATTTTGTTCGAACAGCGCGAGCGAAGGGGACGAAAGAATCTACAATTTATAATAAACATATTTTAAGAAATTCAATCATTCCGCTTGTTACCTTTTTAGGGTTTGATTTTGCAGCACTTGTAGGTGGTGCAATTATTACTGAAACAATTTTTTCTTATCCAGGTATAGGTAATTTATTCATAGGCTCTATACATAGTAGGGATTATGCAGTTGTGATGGCGATTGTAATGATGTTGTCACTATTAACCTTAGTAGGAAACTTAATAGCAGATATTTTATACGGTATAGTCGATCCTCGAATTAGAGTAGAATAGGAGGAATGGTTGTATGGAAGTAGAAACAGATCAATCAATTAAGGTAAAAAAAGCAAGAAAGAATCAATCTCCTTGGGCCATTGCTCGTCGTAAATTCTTAAAGAATAAACTTGCCATGATCAGCGCTATTTTTCTTGCTTTCATATGTATCATATCGTTTTTAGCACCCTATATAACGACTGCTGATATTACAAGAGTTAATGTAGGAGAGATGGGACTTGCTCCTTCAGCAGATCATTGGTTTGGAACTGATAAAAGCGGGCGCGATGTTTTCACTCGCTTGCTATATGGTGGTAGAATATCGTTAGTGATTGGTATGTCGTGTACGTTCTTAATCATATTGCTAGGAACAATTATTGGGTCGATAGCAGGGTATTTTGGAGGTTTTGTAGATGGAGCTTTGATGAGGTTTACTGACTTTATTTTAAATTTTCCTTTTTTAGTATTCGTCATTGTAGTAAATTCTATTTTTATAGGAAAAGTAAATGGTGTTTGGGTATTGATTGGTATTATTAGTGTGTTAGCATGGGGAGGAGTTGCTAGAATAGTACGGAGTAAGATACTTGCTGAAAAAGAAAATGAGTATATTCTAGCAGCACAATCAATCGGGTGTTCACCAGTTAAAGTTATTACAAGGCATTTACTCCCGAATGTAGCTTCGACAATTATAGTTCAAGCATCGCTCTTATTTGCAAGTATGATCGTTGCAGAGACAGGTTTAAGCTTCCTTGGCTTCGGAGTTCCACAAACCGTCCCAAGCTGGGGAAATATGTTGTCAGTTGCTAGAGAAACTGATACCCTTCAAAACAAGCAATGGATTTGGGTGCCCCCTGCAACAATCTTAACGTTAACTATTTTATCTATTAATTTTATAGGAGAGGGCTTAAAAGATGCCTTTAATCCGAAATCAGCTCGATGAGAAAAAGAACTTAAAAAATAGTCAGTCCCTTGTCCTATATATGAATATAGGGATAACAGGACTGACTATTTTTGAGCTATAGAAGACACATGAATGCGTTAAGTCATCTAGTTGTCTTGCTTTACTTTAAATCGTTCAACAGATTTATTTAG
Organism: Cytobacillus sp. IB215665; assembly: GCF_033963835.1. Taxonomy (NCBI): domain Bacteria; kingdom Bacillati; phylum Bacillota; class Bacilli; order Caryophanales; family Bacillaceae; genus Cytobacillus; species Cytobacillus sp. IB215665. The sequence goes on along the minus strand of NZ_JAXBME010000003.1, from coordinate 62,927 downwards.
TTCTTGTGACATTGACAATAAATTCTCAATTTGTTCACTAACAGTGGCCATATTAGCAGCTGTTTCAGTAGCTGAAGCTGCAACTTCCTCCGTGCTTGAAGTTGTTTGCATCGCATAAGAAGAAGATTGCTTTGAATGGTCCTGAATTAAAGTGACACTTGTTTTTTGTTCTCCTAATAAATCATTCATAGAATTGATCGTAAGTACAACTTTATCCATAGATGCATTTATTTGTAGTAAAGCCGTTTTTGCTTTTTCGGCCGCCTCAGTTTCTTTTTGTGCTTGTTCAATACTTTGTATCATTGTTTTATTCACATTGGATATTGAATCAAGGACACTTGAAATAATCTCTTCTACTTTGTTAGAGGCATTTCTACTTTCTTCCGCAAGCTTTCGGACTTCATCTGCAACAACTGCAAAACCTTTACCATGCTCACCAGCTCGTGCTGCTTCAATGCTCGCGTTTAACGCTAATAAATTTGTTTGATCAGCTATATCTCTTGAAGTTTCAAGAATTGTACGAATTTGATTTGTCCTATCTTCTAGTATTTTTACTTCTGTAGAAGATTGATCTGTCGCATCAGCTAATGCTTGAACACCGGTGATGACATCTTCCAAAATGGTTTGATTATCAACAATTGTATCTTGTGTTTCTTCGGCTGTTGTAACAACCTCATTTCTTTGCTTATCTATTTGAGTAGCAATCTCCATAAATTGATCTATTTTGTCGTCTGTTTCTTGACTTATAGCAGCTTGATACTCTGATCCTTGTGCAATTTCATCAATGGCTGCTGTAATTTGTTCAGATGAGATAGCGACTTCGTTAGCTGTCTGTCTCAATTGTTCTGATGTATTAAGTGTTACGTTTGAGGCTTCTTTAGTATTTCTAACGATATCATTTAAACTTATAATCATATCGTCAAATGACTTGGCCAATTGACCGATCTCGTCTTTACGAGTGATGTTCGTCGTATTCGTTAAGTCACCTTTGGCAATACGTTTAGCAACGATCATTAATTTCTTTAAGGGCTTTACAAGTCGATTTGAAAATATAAATGCTATAAATGTAATTACAATTTGTGATAGGACAATGACAAGAATGATAACATTTCGTATTTCTGTTACTGCTCCAAAAGCGATCGACACAGGAGTATCTACAAAGACTGCAACACCTAGCTCATGATCATATACATAAGAAGTTACTTGCTCATCACCATTTTCATTTTTAAACACTCCAACCCCACTTAATAGTGAAGTACCTTCCGCCAACTCGTTCCCTTCTACTTTTGAAACCATATCACTTACACCCTCGTGGTCAAGAAATGACATCAATTCCTGATCATTGGTTTCTAGTTGAGACTGTTCATCTGAGGCAACTCCAAATCCTGCAGATGACACGAGGAACATGTTTTGGTCTGTATTGGATGCAGTTCCTCTAAGTTCCCTCCAAGCAGTACGGATATCTATGTATGTACCAATAACACCTATCGGTTTTTTAACTAAATCTGTTACTACTTTAGACACTTCTAATGTAAAAACGGGTCCCATTGTATATTTACTTTCTTTAATCTTGCCAATAAAGAGACCAGATTCCATGGCTTTATTATATGCTTCATCATTACTTCGATCTGAACGTGAGATGGAATACCCTTGTCTCAACTCTTCATTTCCGCTATCGTTAATATGATAAATATCTAAAAATTTAGAATTTGAAGAGCGCATTCTAGAATAACCTTTACTAATATTTTGATCAGTTTCATTCATTAGCATTTCTGACATGAGTGTTATTTCTTCAACTGTTGTGTTAACGTAGCCTTGTAATGACTGTAACTGAGTTTCAGCAACCATCAAAGATTGAGTTTGTATATTTTCTTCCATTTTCTTTGTGACGTAAGGTGTAATAATTAATATAAGTAACAAGCCGGTAGTAATCATAGAAACTAAAAATAGCAAATTTATTTTAATGCCAATTCCGTGTATGTTTATTTTTGGTTTTGTACGATTTGTATGTTTTTTTGCTATTTTCATCGTGTTCTTGTTTTTTCGCACACAATAGTCCCCCTTAAAATAATCAATTATAGCAATTATACCATTATTTATGAAAAGGAAACTATTGATATCGAAAAATTACTTAATAGAACTAGGTAAAGAGAAGTGGATTTATAATATAGTTTTTTATGCAAACAAAAAGTGTGACGTTTGAAACTTAATACGTCACACTTCTTATCTTAGAGAAGGTAAAGAAAGATCTGAAACTATCTCATCTTTCGACCTAACCCCATCGCATTTTTCATTTTTCTTAGCATTTTATTTGCATTATAATTTGCTTTTTCAGCGCCCTCACTTAATATGTCGTCCAATTTATTAGATTCCATTAAATGATTATATTTTTCTTGTATAGGAGTCAGTGATTGTTTGACGACATCAGCTAGTTCAGATTTAAATACTCCATAACCTTTGCCTTCATATTGTTGCTCAATTGATGATATTGGCTGACCGGTAAGAGCGGAATATATCGTAAGTAAATTTGAAATTCCTGGCTTTTGATCCTTATCAAATTTAACGATACCGTCTGAATCAGTTACGGCACTTTTTACTTTTTTCTCAATAGTTTTTACATCATCTAATAAAGTAATAAATGATTTTGTATTTGGGTCAGATTTACTCATTTTTTTTGTAGGATCTACAAGTGACATTACACGAGCCCCGTGCTTAGATATTCGAACTTCAGGGATGGTGAAGATATCATTATATTTTTTATTAAAGCGTTCAGCTAAATCACGGGTTAATTCAATATGTTGCTTCTGGTCCTCTCCCACTGGAACGAGATCAGTATTATACAATAAAATATCAGCAGCCATAAGAGGTGGATACGTTAACAAACCAGCTGAAACTCCATCATTACGACTTGATGATTTATCTTTATACTGTGTCATACGTTCAAGCTCACCTATATGAGCAGTACATTGGAGCATCCAACCTCCTTCAGCATGTGCAGGTACTTCCGATTGTATGAACAATGTGGATTTTTGAGGGTCAATGCCTACTGCTAAATAAAGAGCTGCTAAGCTCCGAATATTGTTTCTTAATTGTAATCGCTCCTGTGGTACGGTAATAGCGTGTAAGTCAACAATACAGAAATAACATTGATACTCATGCTGCAATTCTACAAATTGTTTCATTGCTCCAATGTAATTTCCTAATGTGATGGATCCGCTCGGCTGTATGCCCGAAAAAATAGTTTTCATTTCATTTTACTCCTTATATTTAAGTTCCTAAACTAATGAACATTCTGATATGTAAAGATGACAAAATGAATTATGTAATGAGAAATGTGAAATTATTTATATGTCAAAACTTTATCATCTTTAGTTAAAAGCAAAAAAACACAGCATTTTAATATAATTATAAGTATTGCAAAATTATATAAAAAAAAAATAGTAAATGCAAACTTTATATTATAAAAACAAAGAAAATTAGCATACTAAAGACTGTAAAATGTGAGTAAGTAAAAATTATTCCAATAAAAGAATTGCGAACTTTTTTATTCACTTAATGTAATAAAAATACATATATAGAAAGGGGAAGTTCGATAGGTAAATATTTCATTGGTTTATTCTTGTAAAAGAAACAAAAATAAACATAATAAATACAACGATTTTATAGGTATATAGTACTATTTATTCGTGTCGAATGGTAACCGTATCAGGGATATCAATTACTATCGTATTCAAAATTTATGCACATTAAGTCGAAAACTTGTATAATAAATTTTGTGGTTTTATAACTACTCAACATGAAAATTTAATGAAAAGGAGAGAAACACAACATGAAGAAGACAAAAATGTCATTACTTCTAACATTAATTCTTGCTTTGAGTGTGTTCGCAGCTGCTTGTGGAACAGCAGAGGAACCTGCAAAAGAAGAAGATACTGGTACTACTGGTGAAGAAACTTTAGCAGAAAACCAAACTCTAAGAATTAATAATAATTCTGAGCCTAGTACTTTAAATCCAAGTTTAGCAGAAGATACGACTTCTTCAGCAGTACTATTACAGACGTTTGAAGGATTAACTCGTATTGGTAAAGAAGGTAGCCCTGAAGAAGCGATGGCTGAAAACATAGAAGTTTCGGAAGATGGACTTACTTATACATTTACTCTACGTGATGGCGTTAAATGGTCAAATGGAGATCCTGTAACTGCTAATGATTTTGAATATGCATGGAAATGGGTCCTTAATTCAGGAGAAGCAAACTATGCATATCAATTATATTATGTGAAAAATGCTGAAGCAGCGTCAAAAGGTGAAGTTTCAATTGATGATGTTGGTGTCAAAGCAATTGATGATAAGACACTTGAAGTACAATTGGAAAATCCAACACCGTATTTCTTAGAACTAACGGCATTTTATACTTATTATCCAGTAAATAGCAAAATCGCAGAAGCTAACGCAGATTGGGCTTTAGATGCTGGAGATGATTATACATCAAACGGTCCTTTCAAAATGACTGCTTGGGAACATAACGATAAGATCATTTTAGAAAAGAACGAACATTATTGGGATGCGGATAATGTTAAGCTTGAAACAATTGAAATAGTAATGATTAATGATGCAAATACTGAATTAACGATGTTTGATAATGACGAATTGGATTGGGCTGGTAACCCAACAGGTAATTTACCTACAGAAGCACTTCCAACCCTTAAGGATCAAGGTGCATTATCAATCAATCCAATTGCTGGTGTTTATTGGTACAAGTTTAATACATCAGAAGCACCATTTAATAATGCAAAAATCCGTAAAGCTTTCGCGTATGCTATTGACCGTCAAGCGATTGTAGATAATATTTCTCAAGGTGGAGAAATTCCAGCATTGGGAATTATACCACCGACAATCTTCCCTGAAGCTGAAGATCAAGGTTACTTTGAAGATGCTGATATTGAGACAGCAAAACAGCTTTTAGAGGAAGGGTTAGCTGAAGAAGGTTTTGCAAGTGTAGATGATTTACCTTCAATTACACTTTCTTACAACACTCTTGAAGCACATGCCAAGATTGCTCAAGCTATTCAAGATATGTGGAAGAAAAATCTAGGCATAGAAGTTGAGTTGTTAAACCAAGAGTTTGCAGTTCATCTTGACGCAATGGATGCTGGTGATTTCCAAATTGCTCGTCTTGGATGGTTAGGTGATTTCAACGATGCAATGAACTTCTTAGAAATTTACAAAGAAATTGGTGGCAACAACGACACTCGTTGGGAAAATGAAGAGTATAAAAGCTTGTTAAATGAATCTAATACGGAAACTGATCCAGAAAAACGTAAAGATCTGTTAAAACAAGCTGAAGAAATCTTCATGGATGAAATGCCTGCAATGCCAATTTATTACTACACAAATAAGTACGTGAAAAAAGATAATTTAAAAGATGTTGTAGTATCAGGTTTAGGTGATGCACAATATAAATGGGCTTATTTCATAGAAGAATAATATTTTTCAAAATCATTAAATGTACATTATTAGCTGTTTTATAGTATTAATAAGTAATGGTATATGGAGAATTTCTCCGTATACCATTCTTTACGATTAGGGTTTTGTCAGAATATTGTGGAGGTGTAAACCCTTGTTTAAATATATAGTAAAGCGTTTAGGCTTTATGTTAATAGCACTTGTGTTAATTGTTACTGTTACTTTCTTTCTCATGCAGGCAGCACCTGGAGGCCCATTTACTTCGGAAAAGCCACCACCACCGGAGATTCAACAGAAATTAAATGAATATTATGGGCTTGATCAACCATTGTATGTTCAATATTTTGATTATTTAGTTTCAGTCGCTAGTTGGGACTTCGGCCCATCATTTAAATATAAAGGTCAATCTGTAAATGACTTTATTAATTCAGGATTCCCTGTGTCGTTAATACTAGGACTGGAGGCTATCTTTCTAGCACTGGCTTTTGGTGTACTATTCGGTGTTATTTCAGCTCTCAGGCATAATAAATGGCAAGACTATTCTGTAATGATTTTAGCGGTATTAGGGATATCCGTACCAAGCTTTATCATGGCATCGGTCTTACAATATGTGTTTGCGATAAAGTTAGGGGTATTCCCAGTCGCTAGATTTGAATCATTTTCTTACCATGTTTTGCCTGCGATTGCTTTAGCGTCGACACCGCTGGCATTTATCGCACGACTTACTAGATCAAGCATGCTTGAAGTGTTAGCTTCAGATTATATAAGAACGGCGAAGGCAAAAGGTATAAAGAATACCGTTATCGTTGTCAAGCATGCCATTCGTAATGCCTTGATGCCTGTAGTCTCTTATATGGGTCCACTAACAGCTGGGATTTTAACAGGTAGCTTCGTTATCGAGAGTATATTTGGTATTCCTGGTCTAGGTAGCCACTTTGTTCGATCGATTACAGATCGTGATTATACAACGATTATGGGTGTAACTGTGTTTTATAGTATATTGTTACTCGTTTCAATCCTTTTAGTGGATATATTATATGGATTAATTGATCCTCGTATTAAACTTGCTCAAGGGAAGGGGGATTAATATGGATAAACAGTTAGAAGAATCACAAACGATACAACAAAACTTACCTAAAGAATTATTCGAACGAACAAATGCTGAAGCACATGAAGCAGAAAAATTAGGGAAAAGCATCACATTTTGGAAAGATGTTTGGCTTCGCTTTAAAAGTAATAAATTAGCTGTATTCGGTATATTTTTATTGTTCATACTCGGAATTATGGCATGGATTGGTCCAAGCTTGACCCCATATGATTATGCGACAAATGATTTAACCCAAGCGAATAAAGCACCTTCAAGTGAACATTGGTTTGGCACTGATAGCTTAGGTCGTGACGTGTTTACTAGAATTTGGCATGGTGCACGAATTTCGTTGTTTATCGGTTTAGCTGCTGCAACAATTGATTTAATTATCGGTATCATTTGGGGTGGTTTAGCAGGTTATCTTGGCAAGCGAACGGATGAAATATTAATGCGTATCGCCGATATTTTAACAGCTGTTCCATACTTATTAGTCGTAATTTTATTAATGGTTGTGTTAGAACAAGGCTTAACAACAATGATTATTGCAATGTCTATAACCGGTTGGATTAATATGGCTCGAATCGTTCGTGGGCAAGTCCTTCAACTAAAATCTCAGGAATATGTGTTAGCAGCTCAAACTTTAGGTGCAAATACGAAAAGAATTATGGCTCGACATTTAGTTCCTAACTCAATGGGCCCCATTTTAATTACAATGACATTAACGGTTCCTGCAGCGATCTTTACTGAAGCCTTCTTAAGTTACTTAGGTCTTGGTGTACCAGCACCACTCGCTAGCTGGGGAACGATGGCAAGTGAAGGTGTACCAGCAATGAAATATTATCCGTGGCAATTATTCTTCCCGGCTATATTTATATGTTTAACCATTTTTGCTTTTAACGTTGTTGGAGATGGCTTACGAGACGCACTTGATCCACGACTACGAAAATAGGGGGGAGAAAAATGAAGCCAATTTTAGAGGTAAACGATTTAGCTATTTCTTTTCACACTTTTGCAGGAGAAGTAAAGGCAGTCCGTGGCGTAAATTTTCACGTAAACAAAGGAGAAACGCTAGCTATCGTTGGTGAGTCAGGTTCAGGAAAAAGTGTGACAACACAGTCAATTATGAAGCTTATTCCAACACCTCCAGGGGAGTATGTACGCGGCTCGATCATGTTTAATGGTGAAGACATTGTCCAAAAATCAGAGAAACAGATGGAAAAAATCCGCGGTAAAGATATTGGGATGATTTTCCAAGATCCGATGACTTCATTAAATCCAACGATGAAAGTCGGGCATCAAATCATGGAAGGTTTAATCAAGCATCAAAGCATGTCAAACGCTGATGCAAAAAAAGAGGCGATTAATTTACTGGACATGGTAGGTATTCCAATGCCAGAAAAGCGTGTGGATGAATACCCTCACCAATTTAGTGGTGGTATGAGACAACGTGTTGTCATTGCGATTGCATTGTCATCTCGTCCAAAATTATTGATCTGTGATGAGCCTACAACTGCTCTCGATGTGACCATTCAAGCGCAGATTCTCGAGTTATTAAAGGATTTACAAGAAAAGATGGATATGGCAGTTATATTCATTACCCATGATCTAGGCGTCGTAGCAAACGTAGCTGATCGTGTTGCGGTTATGTATGCTGGGCAGATTGTTGAAACTGGGACAGTAGATGAAATATTCTATAGTCCTGAACATCCATACACATGGGGGTTACTAGGGTCAATGCCAAGTCTTGAAGGCAGCGAGGATGAGCTATATGCGATTCCAGGGTCACCACCTAATTTAATTAGCCCACCTGTAGGAGATGCATTTGCATTGAGAAGTGAATACGCGATGAAAATTGATTTTGAAATGGAACCACCGATGTTTAAAGTATCAAATACTCACTATGCGAAAACATGGCTATTACATGATAATGCACCAAAAGTTGAGCCACCTGAAATAGTGCAGCGTATGAAGAAGCAATATGAATCTTTCAAACGCAGTCATGAAAGAGGGTAAATGAAAATGACGAATAGAAGAGAAAAATTGTTGGAAATTCAAGATCTTAAACAGCATTTTTATGTTAGCAAAGAAAACACAGTAAAAGCTGTTGATGGTATTTCCTTTGATATATATAAAGGTGAAACGTTTGGCTTAGTTGGAGAATCTGGTTGTGGAAAATCTACTACAGGAAGAACGATCATTCGTTTATATGATGCAACTGATGGCAAAGTTATTTTTGGTGGGGAGAATGTCCACGGGAAGAAGTCGAAAAAGGAATTAAAATCTTTTAATCGAAAAATGCAGATGATCTTTCAGGATCCATATGCGTCACTAAATCCACGAATGAAAGTATCTGACATTATAGCAGAAGGAATTGATATTCATGGTCTCGCTTCTTCTAAACAAGATCGAATGAATAGAGTCCATGAGTTATTAGAAATCGTTGGGCTTAACCGAGAGCATGCGAGTCGTTATCCTCATGAATTCAGTGGCGGACAAAGGCAACGTATAGGTATTGCAAGGGCACTAGCTGTAGATCCAGAATTTATCATTGCAGATGAGCCTATTTCAGCGTTGGATGTATCTATTCAAGCTCAAGTCGTGAACTTGATGAAACAGTTACAAAAAGAAAAAGGTTTGACATATTTATTTATTGCGCATGATCTTTCGATGGTCAAGTACATTAGTGATCGAATTGGTGTAATGTATCGTGGGAAAATTGTAGAACTAGCAAGCAGTGATGAGCTCTATAACGATCCAATTCATCCTTATACGAAAGCACTGTTATCAGCAATTCCATTGCCTGACCCAGAACATGAGCGCTCTCGTAAAAGAATAATTTATGACCCTTTGCAGCATAATTATGACGCTGAAGCTCCTGAAATGAGAGAAATTAAACCAGGGCATTTCGTCTATTGCTCAGAGTCTGAATACAAACGTTATAAAGAAGAACGGATATAGTAACGATAGATCTCTTTTTTAAGGGATCTTCTTTTTTTAGGATCTTTTCGTAAACTATGTTGCTATTGTTACCAAATTAGCATAGTAAGAAGGAATTTGAAAAAATTGGACATCGTTTTTTAGAAGGCAAGATGCCAAGAATGATAATTGAGATTACATTCGAACAACACCAATTAATAAAGAACATTGATTGTTGTTTTTTCCATATTTTTTAGTAATGGTTATTTTCGAATACTTTGTTGCTTTTTTTCACTTACATTTGAGTAACTAATGTGGATGAAATGATTATTATAGTCTTTAGAGAAGAAAAATACCACGAAAGCCTCGTTTATACGTATTTATTTGTTAGTACTAAAAGCAACAATTACTGCGAATCAAGCATAAGTAATTAACACTTCTTACCCTTTATACTTGACAGTTGTATATTATCTATCTAGCTGTCCTATGTTCTAATAAATGCAATATTTTTGCACACTAAGAAAATTAAAATGTTAGCTGAGCTATTCATCATATAAGTTGGTTGAGGCTAATTGTAACGATAGGTCAAAAAATGCTCGAATTATAATTATAAAATAACCAAAAAAATAAAAGAATTTGATAAACATTACCCCCAAAATTAGTTATTTGATTTATAATTAAATTAATTCATCTTAGTTGGGGGAACACTCATTTATGAATATAAAGAGATATTTTATTACACTTATAACTGCTAGTATGTTGTTTTTGTTGTTTGGTACAGATGGGTATGCTAAGCAAATAGAGACAACTTCGGTAAGTAATCACGTTATAAAAAGGCCAGTTGTAAATAAAAAGAGCCTACCTGAACAGCTACCTCGTTACATGTTTGATTCTGGGTTGTCCTTTGAATACCCTGACGCAGTAAGAGGGATTTATGTGACAGGCCATTCAGCGGGTGGAGCTAAATTTGGTTCTTTAGTTAATTTAGTGGAGTCATCGGATTTAAATGCAATGGTAATAGACATAAAAGATGATTATGGAAATATGACATACATACCAGAAAACCAACAATATAAAGAAATTGGAAAAAACTATATTAAAGACCCTTCAGAAATGTTAAAGACACTAGAAGATAAGAAAATATATCCAATTGCTCGGATTGTAGTATTCAAAGATAGCGTCCTTGCAAATAAATATCCTGAATGGTCATTTATTGAGGAAAATAATATTTGGACAAATAGACGAGGCGAATCTTTCGTTAACCCATTCATAAAAGAAGTTTGGGATTATAATGTCGGTATAGCAATTGAAGCTGCAAAGCTAGGATTTCAAGAAATTCAATTCGATTATGTGAGATTTCCAGAAGGATTTGAAAAACGTGATTCCATTTTATCGTACAGTATGGGAGAATATGCAAGCAAGGATATAGATAATGTTCAAAAGCGTGTTCAATCAGTTACAGATTTTGTTGCCTATGCAAAAGAAAAGCTTAAGCCATATGGAGTAAAAGTATCGGTGGATATTTTTGGTTATACAGCAACGTTGCCTGAAGCTCCTGGGATAGGGCAAAACTTTTCTAAAATATCAGCAAATGTTGACGTTATTTCGTCTATGATTTATCCTAGTCATTGGACAACATATTTTGGTATTCAAAAGCCAGATTTAGAGCCGTATAAACTAGTTACAGAATACATTAAGGTTGAAGCTGAGAAGTTAAAAGAGTTAGCTAATAGTCCTATTTCTAGACCTTGGCTTCAAGATTTTACTGCTTCTTGGTTAGGAAATGGTAACTATAAACCATATGGCAAAGCTGAAGTAGAGGATCAAATTAGAGCTTTGAATGAAAATGGTATAAATGAATTTTTACTTTGGAATGCAGGTAACTCCTATACAGAAAATGTAGATTATACCCCGTTGAACTAGGAAATTACTTGTGAAGGTCGATAGAATTAAATCAATGGAGGTATTGGAATGATTATTGATTATTTTACTGATTTTGCTATAGTAGCTGTACTAATCATAGGTATTACCGCTATGATGGGGGTCATGTTAAATGGTATTGGTGAAAAATTTTTTGGAGGAAGAAAGAAAGCTGAATCTTTTAATCAATCTGCAAATACACAAGTCGGTTGGAGAAGTGTTGGAGGGAAAAGAAATTAAATTAGCAGGAGACTATTTTTGTAAACCTTGTTTTTACGATTGTTAACATCGTTAATGTAGGAAAGGTGCTGCGAACTAGTCGTATGCGTTTTAAATTCTTATTTCGAATACAGTCAATGAGAAAACAGTCTGCTCATAAAGGTTCAATACGATTAGATACAAGTTGCATTTTAGGAAAATTTAACCTAAATAAAATATATATAAGAAAAAACCTAGCTGTCGCTGGGTTTTTTTACACATAATTAATTGAAAAAAGTATATCTTTCTAAATTTATTTATTGTATAATTATCGATAGACATTACTTATTTAGATTCATTTCAATTTAGATTTTTTTTTCTTTTTTTTGAAACTTTTTTTGTTTATTTACGTATAACATTTTAGAGAGTATCAAAAGTGGAGAATATAAGCTGAAGCATTGTTTATAACTATAATGTTACAACAGGTTTGCTCGTACAATTGGTTAAACATCCTCTTATCAGATATACTGAACTTTTGGTAACTTTTAATTTATGAAATTATTTCTTATGTGAGCTTTCTATCCACATAAATTATGGGAGTGAAGAAACAATGGTAACTTTATATTCATCACCAAGTTGTACTTCCTGTCGCAAAGCGAGATCTTGGTTAGAGGAACACGATATTTCATTTAAAGAACGAAATATATTTTCAGAATCTCTAACTATCGAAGAAATTAAAGAGATTTTAAGAATGACAGAAGAAGGAACAGATGAAATTATATCTACAAGATCAAAAACTTTTCAAAAATTAAATGTTAATGTTGATACTTTACCATTGAATGAATTGTATAGTCTCATTCGTGAAAACCCTGGATTGTTACGGAGACCAATTATTATTGACGAAAAAAGACTTCAAGTAGGTTACAACGAAGATGAAATTAGAAGGTTTTTACCACGTAAAGTCCGAACTTTTCAATTGAAAGAAGCGCAAAAATTAGTTAACCAATAATCTGGAATATAAAAAAACTTCTACATTTCGATGTAGAAGTTTTTTAGCTTAGGCTATTTTGCAAACTTTTCTGCTATTAATACTAATTTAGAAAAACGCAAATATTGGTTGTATATGTGTTTCATCGTATTAAAGAAGAGAAAATTTCACGAACTCTAATTGTGTACGTATTTTTTAAAATGTCATATAACAATCCAGGCCATAGCATAAGCTGAGATTTATAACGAATAGCTTGTTGGTTTTCGTCAGATGCTATTAACAGAAACAAAGTTCCGATTTGTTGATGCATTCAAGTTTTTTAACAAGACTGAACCAGAGCTTATCAAATGTAGTCAATTTAAAAGTCTTGTGCCGTTTAACGAACTACTCTGATCCGATTACTAATATATCCACTTGCAATTACGAGTAAAATGCAAATATATGGTATAATGAGTTTTACGTAATTATAGTGATTGAAAAATTGTGTGAAATATAATTCATGCGTAATCATTCTTCCGGCAGTAAATGCTAAAATACTTGCTCCGATATAGATAATAATAGGGTATTGATCCATTATGTATAATATTAGTTTGCTGCCCCAAATTATAATTGGAACAGAGATTAACACGCCGATTATTACGAGTGGAAAATGTCCTTGTGAGGCCCCAGCTATTGCAATTACATTATCTAAACCCATTATAATATCTGCAAAGACAATTGTTCGAATAGCGATAAATAAAGAGGTGCTTGCTTTGAGTGTTGTTTGATCTTGACTCTCTGACACGAGTAATTGATAAGCAATTCGGAGAAGTAATATTCCACCAATCATGTACAATAACGGGATAGTCATTAATAAAGCTGCAATAATAGTTAAACAAATACGAACAATAATAGCAAAGGTAGTACCTATAAAGATTGCTTTATTCCTTTTAGCTTCAGGAAGATTTCTTGTTGCTAAGGCAATTACAACAGCATTATCGCCGCCTAATACGATGTCAATTCCAATAATCATCATGATTGTAATTACGTAATCAAAATCCATTCTCGTCCTCCTGTTAAGTAAATAATATCGCTATTTTTTTATGGCTCTTTTCGTAAATTTAGTTGATTCTTATACTAAATGAAGGCTGTTTAACCAAATTTAATGACATCATAGTGTTTGGTGCCTCAAAAAGATGGTTATATTGTGATTATTTATTATGTAGCAAAATAAAAATGCGAAAGCAGCTTTTTTATTAATAGTACAAGTATAGTAAGCAACATTCATCATTATGACGAGTAAATAACAAATATATGGCATCTTAAACGATATTTTATATAGTGTTACGTGTTATAAAAGATCTCGCTCTAGAAGATTCGATCGAAAGAATAAGTACGATACACTGCTATGTTGATAAACTAGCTACGAGTCCATAATATGGGGACTAATTAAGTTTATGTAGGCTTTTTGTCCGCTCTTATTGGGCAGTAGATGGTTTTTAAATAATCGCTATTTTTTATTTCCATTCCTTTTGCATTTGTCATAAAATAAAAGTACAAGAATGATTATAATCGTGAAAAAGTGTATCACGGGGGTAAATAAGTCCCTTCAAAAACATCCTATGGAAGGGAGTTAATTATATGGAAATTGAACGAATAAATGAGAATACTGTAAAATTTTATATTTCATATTTAGATATTGAAGAAAGAGGATTTGACCGTGATGAAATATGGTATAATCGTGAAAGAAGTGAAGAACTTTTTTGGGAAATGATGGATGAAATTCACCAAGAAGAAGACTTTGTGGTGGAAGGTCCGTTATGGATACAAGTCCAAGCATTGGATAAAGGGCTTGAGGTACTCGTAACAAAAGCTCAACTTTCTAAGGATGGGAATCGGTATGAGATTCCTTTATCTGAAGATCGAATAAAGGAATTACCTGTTGATGAGAAAATAGAAGAGTTACTTGATCAACAATTTAGCCCAGCTAAGGATGATTATAATCAAAATGTTAACCAAGTAGACGATGAACAACTCGAATTTTTACTTAGGTTTGATGATTTTGAACATATTATCGCATTGTCACATCGAATAGATGCATCACCATTCAAGAATCGATTATTTTCATTCGAAGGACATTATTATTTATATGTTGAATTTAATGAAGAAAACATGATAGGGGATGAATTGGACGCTATTATAAGCTTGTTGTTAGAGTATGGGCAAGAAACAACAGTTACAATTCATCGATTAGAAGAGTACGGAAACGAAATCATTAAAGAAGATGCACTGGCGGTTATAGCTAATCATTTCCCATCAAGATAATAGAAGCCGATTTCTGAAATAGTGAAATCGGCTTTATTAAAATACTTGTAAGTGTTATTAAATGCAGTAATGCAATTGGACTTTTGCCCACGTTAGTGTGGGCAAATTTTAATTAATTTTGCTAACTTAAGATTGAAGAACTGTAGTATGAGGCGGTGTGGGGAATGAAAAAAACATTACAGGTTTTAGTATTTTCACTTATTATAGCTACCCTATTTTATGTTACAAAACAATATTGGGAAGGGTGGATTCTAGGAGCGGCTAGTTTAATTATTAGTTTATCAGTTATTTTCATTGGTTTTGTTATTTTCTTAGAAAATAGAAATCCAACAGCAACATTAACATGGCTTATCATTTTAGGTAGTGTTCCGTTGTTAGGTTTTATTTTTTACATAATATTTGGTCGTAATTTTCGCAAGCGTAAGTTATTCGCTAAAAAAGCGTTATTGGATGAACAGACATATTTAAAAATTGAAGGAGGACCATATTGGAGTGATGAAAAAATTACTCATATGGGAGAGCATCAACAGCTTCTTTTCCGCCTTGCACAGAATTTAGGGAAAAGCCCAATATCTTTTTCAACAGAAACGAAAGTGCTTACAAATGGTGAGGAAACATTCTCTCATATTTTAGAGGCGTTAAGAGGGGCAACACATCATATACACCTTGAATATTACATCGTACGGCATGATGACATTGGGCAGCAAATCAAAGATATTTTGATTGAGCGAGCACAGAATGGAGTTCAAGTCCGTTTTTTATATGATGCAGTTGGCTGCTGGAAACTTTCAAGAAGCTATATTGAAGAATTGAGAAAAGCTGGGGTGGATATGATTCCTTTTTTTCCAGTTAAATTACCAATTCTAAACCACAAAATTAACTTCCGTAATCATCGAAAAATAGTAGTGATTGATGGAACTATTGGTTTCGTAGGTGGTCTAAATATTGGTGATGAATATTTAGGAAAAGATTCTTATTTTGGTTTTTGGAGAGATACACACTTAGCTGTTCAAGGTGAATCAGTGCGGACTCTACAATTGATTTTTTTACAGGATTGGTACTATATGACTGGTCAAAAGTTGCTAACTCCAAGCTATTTGTCTCCACAGTTAATTGATAAAGAGAACTTGGGTGGCGTTCAATTAATTGCTGGTGGACCAGATAATGAATGGGAAATTATAAAGCAGCTCTTTTTTTCTATGATCATATCTGCAGAAAAATCTGTTTGGATTGCAACTCCGTACTTTATTCCTGATGAAGATATTTTCACTGCGTTAAAAGTTGCTGCTTTAAGCGGAATTGATGTAAGAATATTGATGCCTAAACGTCCTGATAAAAAGATTGTATTTTATGCTTCCCGTTCGTATTTTCCTGAGCTGTTAGAAGCTGGGGCGAAAATATATGAATACAAAAAAGGCTTTATGCATAGTAAGATTCTAATTGTCGATGATGAAATTGCCTCAATTGGAACATCAAATATGGATATGAGAAGTTTTCATTTGAATTTTGAAGTGAACGCATTTTTATATCGAACAAATAGCATTCGAGCATTAGTAAATGATTTTATTCATGACATCGCTCATTCTGATATTATTACCGAGGAGCAATTTAGCACGAGACCAATTTGGGTTCGTTTATATGAGTCAACTGCACGATTGTTGTCTCCACTATTATAACGAGGATATCTTTATTGAGGGTCAAACTTTGCCGTTTAGACCCTTTTTTATTTTGGCTCTTTTCGTAAGCTTTATTGCTTTTTAACTTGTATTTGAGCAACTGGTTTTTTTGATAAGATAAAATGCTATGACCGTTAATTAAGCATGTTTAGCTCTTAGTATGAAAAGCAACAATTAATACGATGGCAGCCTAATATATTAGGCGATTATGATATATACCGATACAAAAGTTACGGTAAAATAGCTTATAATTTGCGATCAAGTAACAATTCCTGTTTTAATCGCTGACAATTGCCTACAATAAGTGATAGCAAATTCAATTAAATATTAGCACCACAGTTTTTGTAAATAGTTTAGAGGGATTTTGCTATTTTAGTTGAATGACAAATAGAAAGGGTGGTGACAATGTGTTAGTAGCAAAATTAAGTAATAATCAACATGTATCCTTAGTTGAAAACTGGACGAGGAAGGAGCTTGAAATTTTAAAAAGAGACGAAAGCTTTTATTGTCCATCTTGTGGCCAAATGATGTACCTTAAGCTTGGAACGAAAAGAATATTTCACTTTGCACATCAAACGAAGGAGAAGTGTAGATTTTCGATTGAGCCTGAATCTCAGTATCATATGGAAGGGAAACGTGAGATATATGAGTGGTTAAAAAAACAACCATTTTCAATCAAGCTAGAGCATTATATAAGCAACATAAAACAGCGACCTGATTTAATTATTAGAGACAATCATCATGTTTATGCAATTGAGTTTCAATGTTCTACGATTAGTGCTGAACTTTTTGCCAAACGAACAGCGGCTTATAAAAAATATGGTATTATTCCAGTTTGGATATTAGCAGCTAGCTTTATGAAAATAACTTCTCGGTGCATGAAGGTATCTCAGTTTCAATCATTATTTATTGAAGATCTATATGCCCGTTACGGCAAGATCATATACTTTTGTCCGTATAAACGGCAGTTTTATCTTAACGAAAATCCACTTTTCTTCTCTTCAACTGAAGTCCTCTCCGGTATAATTTCTCTTCCACTTCATTCAAGTACATTTTATCAGCTGTTTAAATCAAGAGGTTTTCTTGGGAAAACGCTTTATGAAAATTGGGCTTATAAAAAGAAGTATTGGCGTATGTATTGTACGGTTTATCCTTCAAATGAACTTGAAAAACTACTTTATGAATTATATGAAAAAAAAATTCCACCGAGTCTAATTCCTGCGGAAGTTGGTATACCGACTAATTATTCCTATTGGTTTAAGACACCCCCAATTGTTTGGCAAGCTTATATATATGTTGATATTATTACGAAAAGTAATGGGGGAATTTTCACATTCAATGACATACTTAATAGTGTGAACCTACGAATCACTAATAATAAAATATCGATTAGAACATTACCTTTAGTGACAAACTCACAATATGCCAATGGTATTAGAGAATATTTGCTTTTATTAGAGAAATTACAAGTGATAAAAAAAATTAAACATAAAGGGTTCAAAATAAAAAAAGAATTTACACTACCTAAATCTTCTGAAGATGCAGTTTTATTGGATTATGATATAATGAATAAGTTACTATCATATAATAATAAATAGTTATGTATGAATTGTTCAAACATTTTAGAAATGTGAATTTAAGGAGGCTATATGATGTCCGAACAGGCAGCAGTGAAGAAAATACCTACAAGAGATGAGATTAGTATTGAAGATACATGGAAATTAGAAGATATTTTTGCATCTGATGAAGTGTGGGAAAATGAATTTAATGCAGTGAAGGCACTTATTCCAAATGTCCAAAAATATAATGGGAAACTAGCAGATTCTGCAGAAGTTTTATATGATTTATTACAACTACAAGATGAAATAACGATGCGACTTGGTAAGCTTTATGCTTATGCACATATGCGTTATGATCAAGATACAACGAACTCTTTCTATCAAGGCTTAGATGACAGAGCAAAAAATCTGTACACACAAGCTTCAAGTGCTTTATCATTTGTAGTTCCAGAAATTCTTGCCATGGAAGAGAGTCAGCTTAAAGAGTTTTTAGATAATAAAGAAGAATTAAGGTTATATAAGAAGGCATTGGATGATATTACTCGTCAACGACCACATGTGCTGTCTTCAAGTGAAGAAGCTTTGTTAGCCGAAGCATCTGAAGTGATGGCATCTTCTAGTAATACTTTTGGGATGCTTAACAATGCCGACCTTACATTCCCAACTATAAAAGATGAGAATGGGGATGAGGTTGAAGTAACACATGGACGTTATATACGCTTCCTAGAGAGTGAAGATCGTCAAGTTAGAGAAAATGCATTTAAAGCTGTTTATGATACATATGGTAAATATAAAAACACATTTGCTAGTACATTAAGTGGAGCAGTGAAGAAGGATAATTTTAATGCACGAGTGAGAAATTATGAGTCAGCTCGTCATGCAGCATTAAGTACTAATAATATACCTGAATCAGTTTACGATAATTTAGTGGATACAGTAAATGATCACCTTCCTTTATTGCATAGATACATTTCTTTACGTAAAAAGCTGTTAGGTGTTGATCAACTTCATATGTATGATTTATATACACCACTTGTAAAAGATGTAAAAATGGAGGTAACCTACAAGGAAGCTAAGGATTATTTAATGAAAGGTCTTACTCCATTAGGTGAGGATTACTTAGCAGTGATTAAAGAAGGGCTAGATAATCGATGGGTAGATGTTCATGAAACTAAAGGCAAACGAAGTGGGGCATATTCATCAGGGACATATGGTACAAACCCATATATTCTAATGAACTGGCAAGATAATGTTAATAACTTATTTACACTTGCACATGAATTTGGTCACTCTGCTCATAGCTACTACACTCGAAAATTCCAGCCATACCCGTATGGAAATTACTCAATTTTTGTAGCTGAAGTAGCATCAACTTGTAATGAAGCGCTACTTAATGACTATTTATTAAAAACAATAGATGATGAACAAAAACGTCTGTATTTATTAAATCACTATTTAGAAGGCTTCCGTGGTACGGTATTCCGTCAGACGATGTTTGCTGAATATGAACACCTTATTCATCAAAAAGCGCAAGCAGGTGAAGCATTAACAGCCGAATTATTAACAACGACTTATTATGATTTAAATAAAAAATATTTTGGAAATGATCTTGTCATCGATGAAGAAATCGGTCTTGAATGGTCAAGAATCCCTCATTTCTATTACAATTACTATGTATTCCAATACGCTACTGGATTCAGTGCTGCTACTGCCTTGAGTAAACAAATCCTTGACGAAGGTCAGCCAGCTGTGAATAGATATATGGACTTTTTGAAAGCGGGTAGTTCAGATTATCCAATTGAAGTATTGAAAAAAGCTGGAGTTGATATGACTTCATCAACTCCAGTTAAAGAAGCTTGTCAAGTTTTTGAAGAGAAGTTAAATGAAATGGAACAGTTATTAACAAAATAACTCGAAAAAGGAATGGGAATCCCCATTCCTTTTTATTGTTCAGACAAGTGATGAATAAAAGAGTGGCACTTAGTTAATTAAACACCACGAAAGCGATTACGATCGTTAAGATATATAATGAAACTTAAGATAGTTATAAAAAGTAAAGGAGAGCTAATATAGATTGGAATAATTTGCATTAACCCAAGTATTTGTATAGCTAAAGCAACTATAAAAAAAATACTAAATAGTACAACGACAAGTTTCATACCATCAACCTTCTTTCCGTTAATATTATGATATTTGGAATGTGGTACGAGTGTTATAATGTACATTGTATGATGAGTAAGTGCAATGTATGACAAAATTGTGAAAGAGTGAGCAGAGTTGTTGCTATTGTTTCATTCATCTGTTATATTATACTTGTGAAGTTAATCACAAACAAACAATACCCCTTGTTTGACCGTGAAAATTTCTCCCATCCCCTTTGTTGTCTTTAGACATACATGAAAAAAGCTTAGTTTATGATTACTAAGCTTTTTTTATTTGTCTATCTTCGTAAACCTCACTACTATTATTGTAAGAAAAATGCTAAGAATACTTGTTGTGTCGGTTAGTATCTCAGTAAAAAACACCAATATGTGAAAAGCGTTTCACAAAAATTTGCGTTGCTAATATTTTGTTAACTAGGTGTCAAAGTACGAGAACAACGTGTGTAAATATGTTCGGTTCATGGCTTGGACAATAAATAGGCAAAAAATAATCTATACAAACTGCAAGCTAATCGTCATTCTATTTACTTACCATTATCAATATATGTTGGAAGGGAAACAAATGTAAATTCCTTAATGAGGATAAAAGAAAAAGAGTCTTACACATGAATGGTCAGACTCTTTCTACTAGGCTATTTTCGCAAACATTAATTGCTTTTCGTTCTAAGGTTTAAGCACGTATACCTCAAGCGTTCGTGGCATCAATTCTGCTATACGCTGAGTGCTACGCAAATGGACACCTTCATTATCTACATTAGGAAAAATATAATAGCAACAAAGTTTACGAGAAGAGCCCTGTTACAAAATGATTAAGCTACTGGATATATCTCCAGAACGTCCCGTATTTTACAGGGACTCTTTCAACCTTTTTTTGCAATGCGAGTTTTTTCATCTCTCGTTCTACGTCATTACAAGACATATCGTAGACAACAGATATTTCTTTTGTTGCTACAAACCTAAAATGTTGTAAAAACACTTCAAGTGGAGGAACAGGGTCTGCTTGCACTTTTCTACCGAGCATATCTTGAATGACCTGCACATAAACATCATAAGAATAGCACCCAGATATTTTTAACCCTTCATCTTCCACATGTTCATTAAATAGGATGAGTGTAGGTATTTCCTGTACATCCATTTCCGAAGTGATTTTCAAGTCACATTGTAGTGCTCTTGCAGCACTTGGTGAGTGAATATCTTTAATAAATTCGTCAACATCAAGTCCTACATCTTTTGCACATTCAATTAAAACTTCTTCGTTAGAAATGTTTTGCTTTTCTAAAAATAGCACTTCTTGTACTTTTCTTAGAAATCGATTCCCTGATTTTCGACCTTGAAGCTCTGCTGCCTTAATCGCAACTGAGACTGCATAAGGTGTTGAAATCGGATCTTCCATCCATATTGTTCCGTCGCATGACATACCACTTCTGCTTGCTGCCCTTTCCCAAACCATAGCCATATTTTCATGACTTTTCTTTCTTCTAAGTTGTAAAGTTTCTAATTTTCCACTAACTATATGACGCAATGAGAAAAAACGGCCATATTCAATTATTAATTTTTTTACGATTGGTTCAAGACCCCAACAATCAGAACAAAGCGGATCAACAAACATGTATATTTCTAATGGTTTTCTTTGTGGTGTATGAGAGCTTAAGGTATGGTTTTGCATATTATTTGATTGTTGCTTTTTCAAAATGAAACCCCTTTCGTCTCTGTTCCTTGATCAGGTGTGTTAACCATATGTTGGGCAGTTAATACTAATCTGTTATAAAACTCTTCACGTACAGGACCGTTAAGGTTTACTGCATCCATTGCTTCTCTCATGCATTGTAACCATGCGCTTGCTCTTGTTGGTGTAATTTCAAATGGCATATGTCGTGCACGTAGCATCGGGTGACCATGCTCAGTCGTATAATGGTTTGGTCCACCTAAATATTGTGTTAAAAACTGTTTTTGTTTACGTGCAGTTTCGGTTAAGTCGTTTGGAAAGATAGGAGCCAACTCAGCATGTTGCTTCACTCGGAGATAGAACTCATCTACTAGCTTATCAATGAATTGTTCGCCACCTATTGCGACAAATGGTGTTAACATCTTATCGGTCATGTTGACTACTCCTTTTTTATTGTAGAATAGATTATTTCTAAGTTCTAACCTCTCTAATTGTTACACCTTTTCGACTGAAGACAAAAAGATTTTCATCATAAGTCGAAAAGGCACTACAACATTTGTAAGGGTTAAGCATCTTTATTTTTTATTATCCAATGACGTCTCTTATTCCCTATAGTACTTTTGGCGGACTAAGGACTTTACGCTTATATAAAACTTAGTAAATGTATGTTTATTTTAGCAATCTATAACAGTTATCTCAAATAAAGAGTACTGAAAATCGTACACAAAAAAATACCATCCTGATTAAAGGAGGTACTATCAAGGTTTCTAGGTATGAATAATAGAAAAAAACACTTTAATTTTATAATGAGTGATATGTATTAGTTACTTTTTTAACATAGTTTTGAGTTTCTTTAAATGGTGGGATACCTTCAAACTTATCTACATTTCCCGGACCAGCATTATAAGCAGCTAAAGCCAATTCAACATCGTTCTCGTATCTATTAAACATATCCCGTAAATATTTCGTCCCAGCTTCAATATTCTCTTTTGGATCATATAAATTTGTGACACCTAGCGCCTTAGCTGTGGTAGGCATTAATTGCATTAAACCAGTTGCTCCTGCTTGACTCACTGCATTTGGGTTAAAGTTGGATTCTTGCTTTATCACTGCCAAAATTAACTTTGGATCAAGATTATATTTTTGTGCAGCATTATTTACGATCTCATCATATGTTCTTGGAGTACTAGTGTCATTTTCAATACTTCCGTTTAGCTGTTGTTGAGCATATGCTTGTGCTGTTAATTGACTATTTTGGACTGAAACATCTGTTGGAGCACTCGAATCCACTAAATATTCATTTAATAGCTCTTCAAATAAAGACTCATTTAATGATGTTTGTGGTGAGCTTACTTGAAGGTTTTTCAATGCCTGAAGCTCCATCATAACTTTTAAACGATCAATACTCAATTTATTCACCTACCTTTCTAATAAACGAGGAGGTTTTAATTCGTTGTTCACTTTATTAAAGTGAACATACTGCTCGTCTTTTTTAACGTTAAATACAATCTGTCAAACTAAGAGAATAGAATGATTAACTATCAGGTGGCAATAGTTAGTTGATATGTCTATGGAATCATTGCGTTCATTTTGCTTTTCTTTTTTATGTCTGGGTCTTTTTCGTAAACTTTGTCGCTTAGTTGAGTAGGTGGTGTCATTAAATAACTGTTATAGTCTCTATAGCAGAAAAGGTGCCCTGGAATGTTAGTTATATTCACAGTGAACTCTTAATAAGATAAGCAACAATTCATTCGATAACAACCTTATGTATTTATGAAATGAACATTTCCATTGTCAACTTTCTTCTACATTCTTCTTATCTTCTTTCTTGACTTTATAATTATAAAATCTTTGAATTTTATTTTCTGTTTTACGTACAGGAATTTGAAATTTACTTAACAATTTTTGAAATGTAGCAAATCCAGTTTCGTAATTTCCTACTTCATATTCAATTTCGTAATCATCCTTTGATAAATAATGACTATGGTCAAAAACTAGTGTTCCACCTTCATATATTATTTCGGCTCTATTTGTAGAAAGTGAACCAAAATACTTTATTTCGTGAATTGGAACATGAAGTTTTTTTAATTGCTGAAGAACCTCTCCTTGTATGGAAAAATCGTTGTGAAGCACTCGTTGAGCTTGTTCATCTGTAAGCGGTTGGTGTGTCTCAAGTAAGCCGATTTTGGCTGGCTGTTTTAATGTTAGCATATATTGGTTTTCTTTTAAACGGATTCTCAATGCAGAAGCTTTAATTTTAAGCGCAAAATCATTTGTATCGAAGTAATAGTTTACCTGGGATTTGAAATGTGTGTTGTTTATTGAAAAAGCATTTAGCATGTTGTTAAATTCATTTTTCGTCAATATATTTTTAAATTCAATTTCAATTTCTTGAGTCACTTTAAATACGTCCCTTCTACTTGTATCATTACATTATCTCTTTAATTTTCGACAATCGCAATTATTATCTTCATATACAAGAGTGTGATAAAATAAAACCAACATTCACTATAGAAGGAGAGCATCATGCGAAAAATAATTACGATAGCTAGATACGAAATAAATGAGCAATTAATACAACTATGCTCAAATGATACAAGTATTAATATTACAAAAGGGAAAGATACGAAGCAAATGCTTGTTGATTCAGATCAGACTGCTTTTATTTATATCATTGAATGCGATGAAGAGTATGTATATATAAAGATCCCACTTGATTGTTGGAAAGGGTTAAAGCAGCTTCTCTTACATAATTACCAAGCTGTTTTACAGGTGGGGGATCAACGTCTTCAACTTGAAAATATGAAAGAAGAGTTAGAGTACTTAATTAATAATATTAAAGGAAATACAAACTATGGTGACGAAATGGTTAGTAAAGTGGAGGAAATTTTTTTAACAAACTGATTAGAATACATAGTTAATCCTCAAAGGCTTATTATACTGTTACATATAAATAAAGAGCTAAATCTTTCAGCGTAAGAGTAGATGGTGGTGTTTTATATGGGTGAACATTGGGACGTGTTTTTAGCTCCATATCGTCAAGCAGTTGAGGAGTTAAAAGTAAAACTTAAAGGAATGCGCTCGCGGTTTGTTATGCATTCTGAGCATTCAGCTGTTGAATTTGTAACAGGGCGTGTAAAGCCAATTGCGAGTATATTGGATAAAGCTGCAAAAAAAAATATTCCTCTCAGTAACTTAAGTGAGGAAATGCAAGATATCGCTGGATTAAGAATTATGTGTCAATTTGTTGATGATATTAAAATAGTTGTAGAAATGTTACAAAACCGCAATGATTTTGAGATTATTGAAAAGAGAGACTATATTAATAAAAATAAAGAGAGTGGATACCGCTCACTCCATGTAGTTATTCGATATCCTGTGCAAACGATAAAAGGTGAAAAACAAATTCTTATTGAAATACAAATACGAACTTTAGCGATGAATTTCTGGGCTACAATAGAGCATTCACTCAATTATAAATATCGTGGTCAATTTCCAGAGGACATCCAGCTTCGCTTAAAGAGTGCTGCTGAAGCAGCATATCGATTAGATGAGGAAATGTCCTTAATCCGTGAAGAAATTCAAGAGGCACAAGCATTCTTTACTAAGAAAAAGGAAGTACATGATTCAGATTAGTCATTTGATTACTTGAAAAGGGATGTTGATAATGAAATTTGCTGTAACTTCAAAAGGTGACACTACATCAAATACATTAATGCATAAAATGAAAACATACTTATTAGATTTTGATCTAGTATATGATGAGGATCGACCAGATATAGTCGTTTCTGTAGGAGGAGATGGTACGTTATTGTATGCTTTCCACCGTTATAAAAGCAGACTCGATAAAACTGCATTTGTCGGTGTTCATACAGGTCACTTAGGTTTTTATGCGGATTGGGTTCCAGATGAAATTGAAAAGCTTGTTATAGCTATTGCAAAAACACCTTATCAAGTAATTGAGTACCCAATATTAGAAGTAATTATTCGTTACTTAGATGGAGCTAAGGAACAAAGATATTTAGCCCTAAATGAATGTACTGTAAAAAGTGTTGAGGGGTCTCTGGTTATGGACGTGGAAATAAAAGGTCAGCATTTCGAGACATTTAGAGGTGATGGGTTATGTGTTTCAACGCCGTCAGGTAGTACAGCATATAATAAAGCACTAGGTGGTGCTATTTTACATCCATCATTAGAGGCTATACAAGTAGCTGAGATGGCTTCTATTAACAATAGAGTGTTTCGTACGATTGGCTCACCTTTAGTATTGCCAGGGCACCATACATGCTTGTTTAAACCCGTAAATGATGTGGATTTTCAAATCACTATAGATCATTTAACACTACTTCATAAAGAGGTTAAATCTATACAATATCGGGTTGCTCATGAGAAAATAAGGTTTGCTCGCTTTCGACCGTTTCCATTTTGGAAACGTGTGCGTGATTCATTTGTTAAGGAATGACTACATTTTGAAAAACTTTAAATTACAATGGATAATTTCTGATAAGGATCACAATAAGCTCATTCGTGATTTTTTGAAGCAGCAACATATTTCAAAAGCTTCACTCACTGATATCAAGTTTGCAGGTGGAGATATTATTGTTAATGGAAAGTCTGAGAATGTGCGTTACAGGCTAAAACAAGGTGATCAAGTAATAGTTGTATTCCCAATAGAACCAATTGGGAAAGGTATAGTTGCGGAAAATATCCCTTTACAAATTATTTATGAGGATGAGTATCTGTTAATTATCAACAAACGACCTAATTTGCCGACAATTCCTTCACGTCAACATCCTGAAAGATCACTAGCAAATGGTTTAATGAACTATTATAAAGAGAAGGGCTTACAAATTACAGTTCACATTGTCACTAGACTTGATCGTGATACATCTGGATTGGTTTTGGTAGCGAAGCATCGTCATATACATCACTTGCTGTCACAACAACAACAGTTAGGACAAATTAAACGAGTTTACTATGCTATAGTAAACGGGTTGGTGACATTAAATAGTGGAACGATTACTTCACCTATCGGAAGGAAAAGTAATAGTATCATTGAAAGGGAAGTAAGAGATGATGGGCAGAAGGCAACTACTCATTTTCAAGTAATAAGAAGATATCCTACTTATTCATTGGTACAATTACGTTTAGAAACAGGACGGACGCATCAAATTCGGGTTCATATGTCGCATATAGGTCATCCATTAGAGGGGGATACTCTATATGGTGGGACAGAAAAACATATTAAACGACAAGCTCTGCATTGTCACAAGTTAACATTTTGTCATCCGGTTACACATGAGGAGTTAGTCTTTCAAAAAAATATACCTGATGATATGCATTCGCTTACTACTGAATTTGATAAATAGGAGAGTACATTACCTTAATGGGCAATCAGGTGAAGTTAAATCTTCACCTGATTGAAGAACTATTTTGAGGTATAACTAAATGTAACTTATATAACAGTATTATTCAGTTACTATTTTTTTGCTCATCCTCATCAAACGTTCTAAATTTCTCAGCAATATATGGCATAGTTGACTGTACAGCGACAGTTTCAATCTCAGGGTAGCGAAAGGCTGTTAAGCTCCCTCCAAATACAGCACCTGTATCTATATTTATCGTTTTATTAATGATTCTAGGTTGTTTGACAGGTGTATGACCATATACAATCCAGCTATCTCCCTTGTAGTTTTGAGCCCAATCTCTTCTAATTGGTGTCCCATCGTCATTAAACTTTCCCGTTATATCTCCATACAGTACAAAAGTCTTGACTTGCTTGTCGTTCCTTCCAATATAATCAGCACGGATACCCGCATGTGCAACGATCAGTTTGTTATTATTTATTTGATAATATAGTGGTGCATTCTCGTAAAGGTCAATAAATTTAGATTTAATTTCTTGCTGTTCATAAACATTTAGCTGATTATATTCAGCGACCGTCGTTTCTAAACCATGGGTTACTTGAACTTTATTTCCTAAAAAGAAACGATACAGTTTATTACAATGATTACCTGGAACATAAAATGAATGATGATTTTTTACTAAAGAATAAACGATGTTAATCATACGTATGGAATGTGGTCCTCGGTCTGTAATGTCACCAACAAATGCTATGCAACGATTATTAGGATGTAATGGTACCCCAGTTGACCATATATAACCAAGTTCTTCTGTTAACAGCTTGAATTCGTTATAGCACCCATGTATATCTCCAATGACGTCAATGTCCATTATGTATTCTCCTTAATAATTTGCATTTAGACTATTAATTCTCCATCTCTTCAAATATGATTTTCCCTTCAGATAAATGTCAACTATAAACGAGTTAACTTCGAGGTGTGCAGGAAAACATCATAGAACTTTTCTTCCTTTATGATAAACTACATTGCATTCCACTATTCCAAACAGATCGTAATATAAAATTACATCATCAACGAATATACGAAGGTCTAGCAAAAATTAATTAGAATCAGCTAAATAACTGTGGGTGCGTCAGAAAAAGTTGCTAGTTTGGACAATAAAGGGTGCGAATGCGACAGTAAGAGTACAGTTTTGGACAATAAATTGAGAAATAACTTGTGCTACGCTAAATGAATCTTCTTGCGATTGAGATGTTAATCATTCAGTATTAGATGTTTGAATGACTCACTACCTATAACTAAAAAGCGAAGCTCTTTTCAAATGAGCTTCGCTTTTGTGTGTTTTTCTCTCTACTCCAAATACTCTCACTAACACCTTCATAAATAAGGAGTATTATGCTTGGTTACGGCGGTCTTCCCCAGTTGTTATACTAATTGTAGTTACCTATACAGCTAGTATGACAGCTTATGCTCATAAAAACGAAGGTAACCGAAAAAGAACTCTTCTTGTTGCTGAAATAGTTTAATAATGGCAACAAACTTTATAAAAAACCTGTATCTTAATCAAACATAAATTTGATTGTTCTCGAACGCACATTTAGTACAATTCCTATAGCAATCATGTAGGTAAGCAAGGAGCTTCCACCATAGCTAATAAAAGGAAGAGGAATACCTGTTATTGGTAAAAGGCCTATTGTCATACCAATGTTTTGGAAAACTTGAAATGTGATCATGCCTATAATTCCTGTACAAAGGTAGCTGCCGTATGGGTCATTGCTTTCTAAAGCGGTATGAATGATCCGATAGATAAGCAGGAAGAAAATAGAAATTAGCAAGCAAGCACCAATGAAACCGAATTCTTCTGCTATAATTGCAAAAATAAAGTCTGTATGTGATTCAGGAATACGTACACCTTCAGTCATATATCCTCGTCCGATTAACTCCCCAGATCCAATAGCCAATAAAGATTGTAATAGCTGGAACCCTTGGGTAGGATATTCGTAAGGAGCAAGCCATCCGTAAAATCTGCCTAATGTGTATGAATTACTATCTCCTCCTAAAAAATATTCGACGAAAAAGTCAAAGTTTAGGAAGTATATAAGAACAACAACACTTATTACTAAGATTACTGAAAAAAACAATGCTGCAATATAGCGCCACTTGATTCCAGATACAAGGATAATAGATGCGATAATAGCGGATAATACCATTGCAGTACCAAGATCGGGTTGCATCATAACAAGTAGCAGAGGTGGCCCCGAAATGAGTATGATTTTCATAAATAGCATTAAGTCTTCTTTGAAAGTCCGAATAGGGTATTTTTCATTGTGGCGAAACACAATTTGACTTAATAGAATGATGAGGAAGATTTTCATCACCTCAGATGGCTGAAAGCTACCAAGCCCACCTGGAAACTGATACCAACTTGTTGCTCCATTTATATTTTTGACAAAATCTCCTTCTGGAATAATTTCCAAGCCGAGCAGAAGAAGCATGCCAAGACCATATAAAATCCAAGAAATTTGTCTGAAGCGATCAAAATCAATAATCATCGTCACAAGAATAGCTACTAAGCCAATCACATACCAAACAATTTGTTTTGTCACATATGCTGAATTAGCACTATAAATAGCAATACAGCTATATATTACAAACAGTATCATTAATAACACAATCATATAATCTATCTTTGGTTGAGTCTTTTCTTTTTCCATTGTATAAACCTTCTTCTAGTTATTCTCTCTTCGATATATTTTGACATAACTAGCGACATTTTACTATACATTTGCTAGTATAATGTGTATAAAAAATTTTTCCTGTTACAATAGTGAGTCTTATTGCTATCGTAAGGATGTATTAACACGTGTTTAATAATAAAACGGGCCACCGTTTTCCTTATACTAACAATATAGATTAGTTAATGCTATTGCCAAAAAAGTACTGTCAACATTCAGTGTAATTAGTTTATCATAATTTTTGTTAACTTGAGCATCCTCCTATAGATAAGATTTTATATTTAGATATTAAGTGGGTTTATTTTACATTTAAAAAATGTAAGGGATTGTGATTTTAGAATAGAGAGGGGGTTAACTAAAATGAGTGATAATAAAAACTTTGACCCGTTGAGAGACTTTGACGAACTGATTCAGTTACTGTTAGAAGAAAATATTGAATATTTTAGAGAAAAGTTTTTTGACTTACATCCATATGATCAAGCCAAATTTTTCGTGAAGTTAGACAAAAATGTTAGAATGCTATTATATCGTTTTTTATCACCTAAAGAGATGGCTGCAATTTTCGAGAACATTGAAATTGAAGAAGAAGATTATCAACGGATATTATCTGAGATGAATCCAAGCTTTGCTGCTAATATGCTTGCGGAAATGTATGCAGATGATGCTGTTGACGTGTTGAATGAAATAGATAAAGATCAGGCAGCTAGCTATTTAACGATCATGGATGACGAGTCAGCTGGAGAAATTAAAGAATTACTTCATTACGAAGAATCTACAGCTGGTAGTATTATGACAACTGAATTTATTGCTATTCATGCAAATCAAACTGTTCGTTCAGCGATGCATATTTTGAAAAAAGAAGCACCGCGTGCAGAAACGATCTACTATGTATATGTGATCAATGAAGAGAAGCAACTAGTAGGTGTCATATCATTAAGGGATTTAATTATATCTCATGATGAAACGATGATAGCAGATATGATGTATGATCGTGTGCTAGCAGTTTCTGTAGCAGAAGATCAAGAAGAAGTAGCTAGAAAAATGAAGGACTATAACTTTTTAGCAGTACCTGTGGTAGACTTTAGAAATCACCTTTTAGGGATTATCACTGTAGATGATATTATGGACGTAATGGATGAAGAAGCATCTGAAGATTATTCAAAATTAGCAGCTATTTCTGACGTAGACAGTTTTGACAAAAACCCCTTAACTGCAGCACGGAAAAGGTTACCTTGGTTGATTATTTTACTTTTTTTAGGAATGATGACAGCTAACCTCATCGGGAAATTTGAAAAAACGCTTGAACAAGTGGCAATCTTGGCTATGTTTATTCCGCTCATTGCAGGGATGGCAGGTAATACCGGAACACAGGCATTAGCGGTTGCAGTGAGAGGTATTGCTACAGGAGAGCATGAGCATGAGAATAAATGGAAATTACTTATCCGTGAAGCAGGAACTGGACTAATAACTGGCGTTACGTGTGGAGTACTTGTTACAATAATCGTATATTTTTGGCAACATAATATATTTTTAGGTATTCTCGTCGGACTGTCAATTTTAGCGACCTTAATTGTAGCAACGATTGCAGGTGCATTAGTACCCTTAATTATGCACAGGTTAAAAATAGATCCAGCTGTAGCATCTGGTCCATTTATTACTACTATCAATGACATATTAAGTATTTTAATTTATTTTGGAATGGCAACACTATTTATGAGCTATTTACTTTAGAAAGGCAGGAATAATATATGGAGCAACATGCTTCTGTTACTTCACTAGTTATCGTAATAATCATTGCATTTTTAACTCCAATTTTACTTCATAGACTACGATTGAATCTCATTCCGTTGGTCGTTGCAGAAATTGTGATGGGTCTTATTATTGGAAAAAGTGGGTTTAATATCGTACATCCTGACATGTGGTTAGAAACGCTATCGATGTTAGGCTTCATCTTTTTAATGTTTTTAAGTGGTCTAGAAATTGACTTCTCAGCATTTGCTGGGAGTAAAAAGAAGGAAAAATTGAGCAGTGGAAAAGATGCACCAAATCCATTTCTTGTTGGATTTCTTATTTTTGTAGGTGTTTTTGGCATATCC
Source organism: Cytobacillus sp. IB215665 (assembly GCF_033963835.1). NCBI lineage: Bacteria > Bacillati > Bacillota > Bacilli > Caryophanales > Bacillaceae > Cytobacillus > Cytobacillus sp. IB215665. The sequence continues at coordinate 30,793 of NZ_JAXBME010000003.1, read as the reverse complement.
TTAGTTCTATCATACATATTTGTCTGGTTTGGTATCATTGAAAATGCATTTTTAATGACATTAATTATTTCTACAATCTCCCTAGGCGTGGTCGTTCCTACACTCAAAGACGTTCAAATTATGAAATCGTCAATCGGGCAAACGATCCTGTTAGTAGCTGTCATTGCAGACTTAGTGACAATGATTTTATTAGCTGTCTTTGTCTCTATTTATGATACTGGACAGGGTAGCACATGGCTATTACTGATCTTGTTTGGTGTTGGGGTTATCTTTTATTTATTAGGGAAATATTTCCGTAACCAATCTTTTCTTGAAACTATGTCTAAAGGAACAATTCAGATTGGCACCCGGGCGGTATTTGCATTAATTATTGTTTTAGTGGCATTATCTGAAACAATTGGTGCAGAAAATATATTAGGAGCATTTTTAGCTGGGGTACTTGTTTCCCTTTTAGCACCAAATGCAGATCTAGTCCATAAATTAGATTCTTTCGGTTATGGCTTTTTAATACCAATTTTTTTCGTCATGGTCGGGGTAAATTTAGACATATGGTCCTTATTTGAACATCCTAAATTGTTATTGTTTATTCCGTTATTGTTAGGAGCTTTGTTTATCTCAAAAATAATCCCTATTTACATATTAAGAATTTGGTATGATCGAAAAACAGTTCTTGCTTCTGGTTTTCTTCTAACATCAACTTTGTCCTTAGTAATTGCCGCAGGAACAATTGGTGTTCGGATGGAAATTATTAGTCAACAAATGTCAGATGCATTTATTTTAGTAGCAGTTATAACAAGTGTTGTTTCTCCAATTGCATTTAAAAAGATCTTCCCAGTACAAGAAGGAGAAATGCGTAAATTAAAGGTTGCCTTTATTGGAGCGAATCAACATACTCTAACTGTGACACGAGAATTAAACCCAGCTTTATATGAGTCAACTTTGTATCATGTTACACAAGAGAAAATTGAGAAGAAAATTGCTGATTCATTGTTTGAGATTGTTGAAGTATCTGACTATTCTATTGAATCATTAAAGAATCTAGATGTATTTGATGTAGATATTTTTGTAGCAACAACTGGTGAAGAAACAATAAATGCTGAAGTAGCCATCTTTGCAAAAGAGTATGGTGTGGATCGTGTAATTGCGAGGGTAGAGTCACCGAACTTAGACGAGGAGCTAAAGGCAAGAAATGTCGATGTTTTCTCGGTATTCTTATCGACGAAAGCCTTATTAAAGGCATTAATTGAGTCTCCAAGTGTTATGAATATCTTAACTAATCAAGATACTGCGTTATACCAAATCAATATGAATAATCTTAAATACGATGGTTTAATGCTGCGTAATTTTCCATTTACTGGTGATGTGATTTTCGTTCGAATGTTTAGAGGAAAAGATTCAATCGTACCGCATGGGGATACTGAACTGAAAATGGGAGACAGGCTCATTGTAACAGGGTCACGAGAGTATGTTGAAGAGTTAAGAAGAGTACTTGAATTTGGTGAATAATAAAGTTATGGCAAATATTGATTAATATAAAAAGGGTCTGAATCTATACTCTATATACTGTGTCCATTATGCTTTATGCAATAAATGATACAGACCATAGGGTATACGAAGCTGACCCTTTGCTTATAACAAATATATTATGAATGTGATTAAAAATATGTTATACTATTTTTATTACTAGGTACTAATAACTTGTAATAATTCAGGAGGGATATACATGTCTTTTTCTTTAAAAGGACGTACATACGTTGTAATGGGCGTTGCAAATAAACGTAGCATAGCATGGGGCATCGCTCGTTCACTTCATAATGCTGGTGCAAGACTTATTTTTACATTTGCAGGTGAGCGTTTAGAGAAAAATGTTCGTGATCTTGCTGACACGTTGGAAGGGAATGATACACTCGTCTTACCTTGCGATGTTACAAACGATGAAGAGGTTGCTAATTGTTTCAGCAAGATAAAAGATGAAGTTGGTACTATACATGGGGTTGCTCACTGTATAGCGTTTGCAAATAAAGAAGAGCTAACTGGAGATTTTCTTAATACATCTCGGGACGGCTTTTTATTATCACATAACATTAGTTCATACTCTTTAACAGCTGTTGCAAAAGAAGCAAAGGACCTTATGACAGAAGGTGGAAGCATTATTACTTTAACTTATTTAGGTGGAGAACGTGTCGTCTCAAACTATAATGTGATGGGTGTTGCAAAAGCATCACTTGAAGCCAGTGTGAAATATTTAGCAAATGACTTAGGGAAATATGGTATACGTGTTAATGCAATTTCCGCTGGACCAATCCGAACATTGTCAGCAAAAGGTGTAAGCGATTTTAACTCTATTCTAAAAGAAATTGAAGAACGTGCACCTCTTCGTCGGACAACAACACAAGAAGAGGTTGGTGACACAGCTACGTTTTTATTCAGTGACTTTTCAAGAGGTATTACTGGTGAAAATATCCACGTAGATTCCGGATATCACATCCTAGCAAGGTAAATCAATATAAAAAATAGTTTATAAATTGATAATCAAAAGTATATATCGTATTAAAAACCTTCTTTTCAAATGAAAAGAAGGTTTTTTTCATGAATTTTTAGGTAATTTGTTGTACGAAGTGCATAAATATATATTGATGGAAATCGAACTAAGGGGTGAAAGAGCATGAAAGAAAAACAAAAAATTAAAAATACACCATTTATGTATATTATACAACCAAACTTAAGTACAATTGAATCATCTATGCAAAAAACATTTATAGCAAAGGTGGATAATAGTGAATCTATAAATGAAAATGCCATAAATAAAATCGATAACAAAGATAGTGTTGAAAAAATAGAACATACTGAAAATGTAATAGAAAAAAGAAAATATGCTAAGAAATCTTCAATTAAACCCTTTAAAGAAATGGATCTAGTAGAAAAAGTGAAATTTTTAGCAAATCCACCAAAACAACTACCACGTGTAAAATGTAAAATCAAAACGATCAATGATATGTTTGAAGGTACGATTATTGAACAAACGGATGAAAAAATTTCAATGCATTTGATGGATACTGGTGAAACAATTACGATTAATATCGATGAAGTTGAATTAATTACGATGCTAGGGTTGTCGTAGCTGTATGGTGGGAGCTCTAATTGTCGTGTAGACATTTAGAGCTTTTGTTATATTTGAGCGATCAATTTATTTAACGCGGTGGATTTAATACGTTCATATTCCATCGCTCCTGTTAATTCATCAGGCAACAAAGGAGATTGACGTACATATCGTTCACGGATCACATCGTATAACTCATAAGGGAACAACATATCAATAAACATAATTTGTTTTTGTGCTGAAGAAAGAGGAGAAATTGATTCGTAAGCATTAATCATAATGTCGAATTGTTCTTCATACCAAACACCACTAGTGTCTAGCAGTGGTATGACAATTTTGCGCAAATCCCGGATTGGTAAATCATACGATACGGTGTCAAGGTCAATTACCCAAATCTGCTCATCTAATCCTAACAATGTATTACCTGTGCCATAATCCTGGTGGCATAAAGTAGGTGTAGTCTCCATACTTTGCACCCATGTTTGATATTCTGATTCCAATAGTCTTTGCAATGTAGTACGTCCTTCATCAATAAATGAATCAATTTCAGCTAAATAAGTTTGTGAAAAAGGATCATCAGGAAATCTTTGCGCAACTAGTTTCCATGTTTCCATCTGTTGACACCTTTTAATATAATGATTTGGCCATCTGCCAAGCTTTTTAAATACCGGAACACCTGGTGGTGGTAAGTAACCTATCGATGCTAAATGAAATTCTGCAAGCCCTTTCATCATGAATTCGACATCTTCAGTTACGGTTAATTCAAATGGCCTGCCCTCAATCCAATCATAGACAACAAATAAAAATGGTCCATGTTTAGAATAGAGTTCACCATGCCTATTTGGTATTATCCCTGGAACCCTCATACCTTTTTGTGCTAAGTATTGTTGTGCATAAATAGAAAAAAGTGCTTTTTTCTCAGGGCGGTGTATTCTTTTTAAGCAAATAACTTTCTCGGTTGTATGAATTTTCCATACGAGTGCCATTTGCCCTCCTTGGATAACTTCAATGTTAGTTATTGAAAAATCCCAATAAGGCATAATTGTTTCTGCAAGTTTTAACAGCTTTTCTTCTTCCTCTGGTGTTAATACATACTCACTATCTTCTTCTTCAAACTGATCAACTATAATTTGATCCTCAATCAATCCAGTCACCATCCTCCAATCCTTCTATGATTAATGTATGGTTATCCAACATAAGTTGCCAACATTTTTCTCAGTTTCATAAAAAAATAGGTATTTTCCTAGTTCTAGCCTTTTTCAATGTAATCAGGTAACGTGCCTACATTTTAAAAAATGAAAAGTAATTAGGAACAACGGTCCTTACAAACTCGTATCATAAATAAATAAGGATAGTTTATCTCAATTTTACTAAGCGTAAATGAATGGAGGTTGATTATGAAAATAGCTTTAATCGCTACAGAGAAACTACCTGTACCTGCTATACGAGGTGGAGCGATTCAAATATATCTACAATCGGTTGCGTCAATTATTGCTCAAAAGCATGATGTGACAGTTATTTCAATTACAGACCCTGAATTACTTGATTTTGAACAAACAAATGGTGTGAAGTATGTTCGGTTTAGTGCAGATCAATATGTTGAGCAAATCGAAGCTCATATTAAAGCTGAAAATTATGATGTCATACATTTATGTAATCGTCCAAATTGGATAAAAATTCTAGCTACTGCTTCACCCCAAACTAAATTTGTCTTAAGTGTGCACAATGAAATGTTTGATTATGAAAAAATGACTGACGTAGAGGGACTAGATTGTATTCAAAATGTTTCAAAAATCGTTACAGTTAGTAATTTTATTGGAAAAACTATTACATCTCGATTTCCAGAAGCAGTAAACAAAACATCGACTGTTTATTCAGGAGTAGATATAGACCACTATCATCCAGCATGGACAGGAAATGGTAAGAGTACGAGAAATCGAATTCGTGACGAATTAAATTTACAAGGTAGAAAAATTGTCTTATTCGTAGGTCGTTTAAGTAAAGTTAAAGGTCCACATCTACTCCTTCAAGCTTTGCCGCACATTATTGACAAACATCCAGATATCATGATGGTTTTTATTGGGTCCAAATGGTTCGGAGACGATAATGTTAACAATTATGTACGTCATTTATATACTTTTGGTGCCATGTACAAAGAGCATGTGACGTTTATTAAGTTTGTGCGACCGAAGAATATTCCAGAGTTATATGCGATGTCAGATGTGTTTGTCTGTTCTTCACAATGGCAAGAGCCGCTTGCGCGTGTACATTATGAAGCGATGGCTGCTGGTTTACCAATTATCACGAGTAAGCGTGGTGGAAATCCAGAAGTCATTGAGGAAGGTAAGAATGGTTATATCATTGATGATTTTGAAAACCCTATTGAATATGCAAAGAAAATCAACCTATTGTTAAATGACGTAAATACGCGTAGGAGCATGGGTAAATATGGTCGTTCAATCGTTGAGCGTGACTTTAACTGGAATAGAGTAGCAGGGAATTTGTTACATGTGTATGAACAAGCATGAGCTAATTCACCAAGTAACACGAATCCTCTTTTGAAAGGGTGAAAGTATTTGGAACAACAGCATACTGAAGACATCTCTTATTTGAACCGAGTGTTACAGTTCTATCCATTTGATATATTAGATGTTCATCTCATCGAAAGTCGGAGTGGAAGGACAACTTGGGAAGTAAAGACAAATGATGGTATAAAAATACTGAAACAGGCACAAATGAAACCGAGAAGAATGTTGTTTATCGCTGGAGCACATGATCATCTATATAAAAATGGCTTGTCTATCACACCAATTCATAAAACAACAAACGGTGCAATTTGTATCGGGGCAAAAAATTTTTCATATGTGTTATACGATAAAGTGGTAGGAAATGAAATGATTTATTACAACAAGGATCAGATGAAGAAAACATTTGCTTTTGCAGCACAATTTCATATTTCTTCAAAAGGGTATATTCCAGCCTCGGAAAGTAAAAAACGCAGTAGACTTGACAAGTGGCATAAATTATACAGATGGAAATTGCAAGAATTAGCAGGTAATAAGCAGTTAGCACAGTCTTATCCTGAGGACGAATTTTCTAAATTATTTTTAATGTATGCGGACAAAATGCTTGAACGAGGACAAAATGCATTAAGAGCTCTCGATAATGGTCAGTACGACCAATGGACAAAGAATTCAATTGAGGAAAGGAGCTACTGTCAACAGGATTTTACACTAGCTAGATTTACAGAAATTGATGGAGCCCCATTTATGAGAGAGCTTCATTCGATTACGTATGATTTACCATCACGAGATTTACGCATCCTGTTAAATAAATTAATGAAAAAATTATCGGTATGGGATACTGATCTAGCTGTTGAGTTACTACGCTCATATGAAGCTGTTAATCCGTTAACTCCAGATCAATATAAAGTATTATGGGTCGACTTAGAATTTCCGTATTTATTCTGTTCTATTATACACAAATACTATTTAAGCCAAAAAAGATCCTGGGGTGATGAAAAATATATTTGGGCGTTACAAAATATTATTGCGGTGGAAGATTCAAAAGAACAATTTTTACGTCAGTACCGAGAAATAATTAATAGTATAACAGAAGGAAACGGAGGTGAATGATGTGGTTGAAAATCAGTCTGACAAAGCGAATAAGATCCCAAAACTTGATTTAGCAAAATTTACATTTTCACCACCCGGACCGATGGGATGGAGTATTTCAGAGTATGAACAAATTCTTGATAATATAGATCAAATTGTCTTAAATGAATTAGCCGTAAAAAATCATTTATCCTCACTAGAAGGAGTAATCCTGCAGGAATACCCGACAGTAAATACAGTGACAGATGATATGGTAATCCAAGAAAACAGTGATGTGGAATCAGGTATAAAGAACGAGCAACTAGATGGAATCGGTAATGAAATAACTGCTTTGGAAGAAAGTGTCGACACAGAAGAGATCACGGCTAAGGGAGATACAATTACAGAAGGGCATGAGGAGTTCAATAGTCATGAAAAGGATTCGGATAATTTCCAAGTGATGGAAGAAAGTAGTCATAGCCATGAAGATAAAGGAAAGAACAGGCGCAAGGGATCTAAGAAGGCGTTATATCGTATTCTTTTAGAAGAAGAATTCGGTGAATACCCTATTTTTAATACAAGTAACAACAATGATTTAAAGGAAGGGAAAGATGAAGGATCATCTGGAAAGCTTGTTGAAGAAATAACACATCCAATTGATAAAGATACGAAGGGACAAATCGAGGATGATGAAAACCAGAGCAGCAAACAGCAATCAAAAAAAGGTTTACAACAATTATTTAATGATGAAAATGGTAAAGATCGCTATGTAGAAAAATCACCAGAGTTAAAAACGAATAATACTCAAAATAAGACTAACGATGCAACAGAGCAATTAAGTAGTTTGTCATCAGATAAAGTTATTGATTTGGATAAAGTTGACAATGTGAAAGAAGACTCAGAGAAAACAAAAGAAATAAAAGCGAACGATACTGCCGAATTTGATCAAGAAATACTTAAGGAAGAAAAGGTAATAATGATTGCTTCAACTGACCCTTTACCTAAACCATCCATATATATAAGAAATGATTAAACTTATTTCGGCTATAAGATACGGTGATGCAGTTTTCTCATTTTTAGGATGTCTTCGTTACTCATACTAAGACATAAACCCTTTTACAAATAAAATCCCCACTTTGCTTCTTCATAGCGACGTTTATCATAGGCTGTTTTAGCATTGATTGTTGTTTTCGTATTATGAAATAAACATGTACACAACCAGAGTTTGTGACATCTTTTCGTGTGGACTATAATGACTAACCAATATAAAACCATTGTTATGGTACTAATTTGATAACATTAGCAACAAAGGTTACGAAAAGAGTCTTTAAAAACGTGTAGCTGTGCGAAATATGTAGGAGTAGCTACAAAGTCTCTATGGGCTAGTAAATCATTTACCCATCAAAAATTCAATATTATTTTGTCAATAATTTAATGCTAGATGCATATCATGTTAGCGTAATGAATTTCGGGTGAGGAGGAGTACAATTGGGTGAAGTCATTTCAGTAAAAGTAGATATCGATTTTGAAGAAGGGTTTGAGCTTTCACATAATGTAAGTCCTGAGGAGGCTTTGAAGGCTGTATTGAAAGAAATTAAGAACTTATCATTTGAAGAACTAGAAATCGAACTAGAATATGAAGATGGTAATGTCTATGAGTATGTCATAGGTGAAGACGAAGAAGACGAAGAAGATGAAGAAGATGAAGAAGATGAAGAAGATGAAGAAGACGAAGAAGATTAAACAACTGTAAATTACAACCTGTAAGGTCAGATCTTTACTTCCATAGCTTGTAAAAGAGAAAATATCTCAAAATACAAGTTATAGAATCTGGAGATTTGACCTTTTTAACTTTAATTGTTGAATTGATGGTTTTGGCATTTGTGTTGTTATTTATTCTAAATGAGAATAGAAAGACGTTCTTTGATGAGGCTGTTTTCGCGTTGATTGCTGTTTTTCGTATTAAGAAATAAAGCAGTACACAACTAGAGTTCGTAGCATCTTGTCTTCTGTACAACGATGACAAACAATATAAAAGCCACTTTTTTGGTATTAATTTGATAACAATAGCAATAGAGTTTACGAAAAGAGCCTTTGACGACTACCATAGCTTTTAAGCAAAGTATGTTTTCGTATTAATTGTTACTTTTCGTAATTAAGGCTAAACGGGAATATAACTAATATTCGTAGCATCTTTTCTTCTCCAAAAACCTATACAATTATATGATACTCACCATTTTCGCAAATTTACATAATTACAACAAAGTTTACGAAAAGAGCCTAAGAAGAAAAAAACAGAAATTAATGCGATAAACAGCAAAAAACAAAAATCAGCAACATGCCGCTTTTTGTTTTGAGTTCAAATTGTTGGAGTATTTCCCTAACAAGGGCAAAATTTACAAACAATAGTATTAAACTGCTAGGCTCTATTTTTGATTTTCCTCAAACAATACTTCGTTGTATACCCTTTCTAACCTATCTGCGACGTGGTGAAACTGGAAGTTAACTTCAACGAATTTTCTGCCAAATTTAGCAAACCCCCTCGCAATGGATGGGTGTGATAACATAAAATTGATCGATTTGGCATATTCCAAAGGATTATTATAGTCATAAATAAGTAGACCGTTCATTGCATCAATCATAACTTCTTCATTTCCGCCCCGCTTAGTAGTAACTACTGGGATACCAGCAGCCATCGCTTCATAATGGACCCTCGCTAATGGTTCATTCCAAAGAGAACTGCATACAAATACATCTCCAATTAGAAATAAGTGTGGAATGTTTTCAGCTGGAACATATTTTGTAAAGATGATGCGATCTCCATATGGAAGTGCTTGTTTGTATAATGAGCGAACATAGCCATTCATTTTATTATCACTGAACCACTTTCCTCCAACAATAACGAGAACAGCATGTTCATTCTTTTTTAATATATATTTCATTGCCTCAAGTAATATATGAGGGCCTTTGGATTGGCTTAAACGGCCGACAAATAATATGACTTTTTCATGCTGAGCAATACTATACTTTTGACGTAATCGATGGCGGATGTGTTTGCCTTCAGAAGACCATAGAGGAATGAATTGTTGTAAATCAACACCAGAATAGACGACCTTTATTTTTTTTTCAGCTTCAGGAAATCTTCTTAGCACTGTTTGTTTAATATAATTGCTAACAGTCGTAATCGCATCAACGTCATGTATAATTTGTTGACCTTCATCAAAGGGAAGTTTATGTTCTGCAAACATTTCATTATGAAGACTAACGACGAAGCGGCTAGTAGGAGAAGCTTGCTTATATAGTGGCACATTTGCAGGGCGATTGTATACATGGATTACATCAAAGGAATGATTAGTTAATTCTTCAGCTACTAGTGATCTATAATGCTCTCTGTCAAAACGTATAAATGTGACTCCGCTACGCTCTTCCTTAACAGGTAGATCAGGGTCAGTGATTGAAAAAACTGTTATGTCATGATTATCTTTTAAATATGGAAGCACCCCATCAATCATCAGCTGGATTGCCCCTCCTCTAATTGATGGTGATGGAAGCTTTTCGGTACAAATAAAGCAAATCTTCACCTTATCCATCCCTCCTTCCGTGTCTGTTCATATTTTATTCTTGTTATGGCTATTTTTGTGACAAATGCGGAGCCCAAAAATAATGGTAGTAAGTAATATTATCATGGTCAACTTGCAGGGAGAGGTTTCTCGCATAACATATAGGAAGGTAATTATCTAACGGAAAGATAGGAAGTGAGGAGAGGTTGACGTGATTAAAAAAGCGATCATACCAGCAGCAGGATATGGAACACGTAGTTTACCAATCTCAAAGGTTATTCCCAAGGAAATGTTTCCGATTGGTATTAAACCCGCCATTCAATACGTAGTGGAAGAAGCAATTGAGTCAGGAATTGAGCAAATATTAATGGTTGTTTCTCGATCAAAAAACCTTATCGTTGACTACTTCGACCATTCACTTGAACTTGAAGCATTTCTTGAGCGGAAAAATAAGATGCATTTGATGGATGCCCCTAATATACCAGATATACAAATTCACTATACTCGCCAACCTATTGCGAAAGGTCTAGGGGATGCCATTCGTCTGGGTAAGTCATTTGTAAATGATGAGCCGTTTGCTGTGTTATTACCTGATGATATCATTCTCCATAAACATTCACCATCTCTGAAACAATTAATTGATGTATTTACGAAATATAAAGAGAGCGTCATAGGTTTACAAACGGTTGATGAAAAGTACTTAAATCAATATGGCGTAATAAAAGGAAAAAAGCACAGTAACGATACTTATAGGTTAACTGATATTGTTGAAAAACCAAAGATAAACCCACCTTCTCAATTAGCAGTCATAGGTAGGTATGTTTTTACACCAATGATTTTTGAACAATTGGATAAGATTAAACGGGGTATTGGCGGTGAATATCAGTTGACAGATGGCATGAAAGCATTGTTACAATCAGAAAATATATACGGCAAATTAATAGAAGGACAAAGATACGATATTGGTAGTATGGATGATTATATGAAATTACTAAATTTTGTTTACAGTAATATGAAAAATGGGTAAAAATGGTGGACTCTTGTCCGTTTCAATTTTAATATAACTTGCATTTACTAAATTAGAAACAGGTATAAATCATACCTCTAAAAATACTACTGAAAGGATGGAAATCGGATGTCAGGTTGTAAATGCAAAGGGAAAAGGGAAAATGAAATTTATTGCGTTATGGAAAATAATAATATCACAGTGAAAACTGCTGGAATGAACAACTTTACGAATATCGTTTTAACTACCCCAATGATAAATGTCACTGAAAAAAATTGGGTCGCTAAGGTGGATTCAATGGTTGACCTACAAGCTAACAATGCTGATGGGGCAGTTAATGGCGTAAGCTGTACTTATACAGTTGAACGTATTACAAGTAGTATGGCTGATCCTGTTATATTATGTGAGTATGCTGTTAATGATAATAGGGCTGGTGGAATGTTTACATTAACTCCGAACAACACAGTTTGTGATGAGCCAGGTGTTGGCTGTCATATGTATAGACTCACAATTGCAAACGATATGACAGATTCGGATACTGGAATTAACAGTAATTGTAGGAGCTTAAATGTTTCAACATTTCAAAAAGGGTGAGTGAAAATCTAGGCCCATTTCGTAAGCGATGTTACTATTTTGTTCTACATGAAAGCATGTAGAAGTAGTTTTATAGAATTTTCAACTTTTTGAAAGATGAAAAGATGCCATAGACGATTGGTTTATCTTTATGTACGACAAACAAGCTTATGTGAAAACAGTGAAAACTAAGAGAACGTAAGAAAAGGTCAACGTTCTCCTAGTTTTTAAATTTGCATTATTAGTAATAAAGTTGCTATAAATATAATCAATTTTTTTAAAAATATACTTTAGTGTTGAATGATAATCTGATTGATTGAGGCAACTCCTTTTTTCAATTCCTGGCTATAAAAGAATGCCTTTACTTTAAATATGGGGACTTTCTGATTTAGGTGATAGGATATGTGGAAATTTGCGAAAGATAGTTGTTCTTCTGGTCGGATTTTTTTTGTTTTTACTGGTTTTAACCAATACTCTCCATTGTCTTCTACTTTGCTCTTAAGTGTGTCATTTACATAATCCCAAGCCTCTAAATGATATGGATTGTCGTGTGAGTCGTAATTGATATGTTCACCAATCTTACCGCTAATTAAAATGTCATTTGAAGGAGAAGTGAGCAAACAAATAATCGGCTCGTTCACTTCAACGGTACCAATATTTTTAATGACGAACGATCCGAATACTTTTATTGTATTTTCTTTTTCCTTGGGTAGCAGAACTGAATATTGGAAATAAGGAATGATTAATACATTTTCGTTGTTGTCAAGCTGACTTTTAGCTGAGAGGTACTCTTCTTTAACAGCCTTTAGGTCAGCTTCGTACTGTGCAAGTCGCTGTTCAATTTCACGAAACGATTCCTTCATTTATCATATCCTCCTTTTGAGATAACTTGATTCCCTTAACGAAAGAAATTCTAGTCAATATATATGTATGAAAAAAAAGATTGTCTAACAAGTGAAAAAATCAATACTATTCTAAGAGCTGACTGTTTTTCCTACTCTAGCTTAATAAATGGATTTTTTCGCATAGGTTATTGTTTTCGTACAAATAAATAGACACGAAAACAACTAGATTTCCATTTCGTGTCTATTTATTTTTTAGTTTAGAACCTTATAAAAGGGCTGGTATCACATTTTTCGTAATAAGAGCTACATACGAATATAATTCATGAAGAATTCTAAAATCATATCATACACACCAGTTGCTCATATGATTGTAATAAAAAGCACAAATTTTACGAAAAGCAAAAAATAAAAGTGCCTACATATATAGTAAGGCACTTTCCGTTGATATCGTTAGAACGTTGTTTGCTCACAAGTTTGTAAGAAGAGATTATGATATGTTGTCAACACAACGGAAACAGTTCATCACATTGTGGAGGATTCGCTGGTGGGATGCAATCTAGGTCACACTTAATTTCTCCTCTAGGTTCGCAGAATTGAGCCCAAACTTTTAACACAACATCAAATTTCACCATGATGTTTTGGCATGATTTAAGACAAACCCAAGTTGTTGCAGAACAAGTAAAAGTTCCATCAGCATTTTGCGAACATGAAATATTCATAATCGGTTCAACTTTACAAGTTTTATGACCGTCTAGTTCAAACGGTTCACAGCATACTTCTGTTCCAGGAGGTGCACATAGAAGCACTTCCTCACAAGTAGAAACCATTACTGTGTCAAATGTTACCCAAACCGTTTCTGTCATACCACTTGCATTCATCCCTGTTGCTTCTACAGTTATATCAATACAAAAAGTTTTCTTTAACGAGACTTTCCATAAGCGAATTTCTCTACCGTCATGGTAACATAATACTTCAGTACGATCATCTGGATCTGGCTCTTCACAAGCGATAAGTGTAACATCACACATTGTTTTGTCAATTTCTGCTGTCTGCAAGTCTATTGGCGAATTCGACGTTGTTAACTTAAGTTCTCTGTCTGTAATTTTTGTTAGTAAAGTGGTCCAGTCATACACTTTACAAACATGTATACACTCTTCTTTCCATGATTCGTCAAGCTTAATTGCCATACATATCTTCCTTTCCATAAATTTTGAATCTACTTCATCTTATGAATTGACCGTTAGTATGTGATAAGATAAATGACTATTTTTCAATTTTTGAGCATGTGCACTTGTTGATGTAAACATTTAAAGAAATGTGCATAAAATGTAGGTAAGATGAATTGTGATCATAACTGTATTTTGTGCGCAAATCAGTATGAATAAAGGGGGGAGGAACTTGAAAAAACATGACATCATTCAAGAAAATGAGGAACTAAAAAGGCAGTTGGAAGGATTACAATATATGCATGAAGTATATAAGGAATTAATTCATATGAACGAGGAACGATCTACAATACCAGAAGTAAAAGAAATAGCTGCTGAACAGTCAGAAAAGTATGAAATTGAGGATAATCAAAGGACATCAAAACAATTATCTGACTTTTATATAAAAATGTCTTCTCAATTTGCAAATGTTGAACAGGACTTGCTTGAACAGTTTTCAATGATTAAAGAAGTATTGAATCAATTAACAGACCAAAGAGATATGTACGAAAATAAAATACACTCTTTAACAGATACATGTGAAAAATTAGAAGGTATTCAATCAACACTTGTAGATCAACTCGAATCAATAGAACTAAAAAAGAAAGATTATGAAAAGAGGCTGGTTGAAATGGAAAAGGAAAGTGAATCATTACAAGCTGATAATGAGAACCTACGAGGGAAAATCGATCAATTACTTTCAATTATCGCAAACCAACAAGAAAATGTACTGCAATTACAAGACAACAAAAAAGTGGTTGCAGATAATAGTGATATTAAAGTAAAGAACGAAGAACAAGGTGGTATAAATGAACAAATCAAGATCTTACTAGAGAAAATCAATAATATGGAAGATAAGATTTCTAAGCTAAAACAAGAAGATCTTCAAGCGCTTAGTAATGAAAAGGATGAACAAGAGCTTTTTGAATCAACACACACACAAACCAACAAACCCCAAACAATACCTGATGTAAGTGTACCTGTTCAAGAACAATCGCCCATAATTGAAGTAAAAAATTCTTCAAACATGATTAAGGAAAAAAAAGGTGGCCAATCAGATTCTACTACTACAAATAGCTTTATACGGCTAAGTGAAATATTACAAAATTCTCCAGAAAACATTGTATTTACTCAAAAAGATCAGCTTCAATCATCTAATTCACAGCATAAACAAAACGTTACAAAGTCCAATGTACCTAAATATAAAATTCCAAGTGTAAAGAGTGCAAATTATGTTGATCCTTTATCACGTCTAAGAGAAAAATCTACTGAAACTAAACAGTCATTAAATCAACAAAAAAAAAACCATAAAAACGAAGTCACATTAAATCCTAAGCAAAAGATGATGATAAGTAAACAACAGCACGATAATGACATTGGCGAAATAATAGAAAATGTTGCTGAAGAGGAGAGCGTAAGTATAGACCAAAGCTCTAATATGACAATATCTGAGGAGGAGCAAATCCTAGCTAATAAACATGTGCCTGAAGAATTATCTGAAAATGGAGTTAAACAACATACGGTTCCAGAGAAGCTTGGAGCTGAAGATCTTATTCATCAGCAGTTTAATGAACAAAATGTTAGTGAAGCAGCTATTGAAGATAGCAATGATACCATCAATCCACAAGATAAGGACGACTGTCAACTAAACAATGTTACGGAATGTGATGAACAAATTATGAACAATGAGCATCATCTTGAACATAACAATAATGAATTAGTTGATAATGAACATTTAAAAGATGATGTAATCAGTATTGAAGAAAAGCAAGATGATTCGCACGAGAATGTGGAAAGAGATTCCCAACATACTAACGTCTTTCATCGCGAACAAAAGGCAACGAGTGATCATTTTCAAGAAGATGAGGCTAACAATTTTTCAGTTATCAATGAGAAGGAAAAAATACAACAGACGTTAATAGAATCTCAAGAACATCTTATTAATGAACAATCAACTGACAAACATGGTGAAAATGTTGAATTGGTGGGTCAGAAAAGTCAAGATAATTTAGATGAACAACCACTTGAAAGTGTTGATAACGTAGAACATACAACTCACATGAATACTTCAACAGTTAGTTCACAACATGCTCAGGAATCTGATGATAGTACAAAACAATTTGAAAAAACTGAAAGTAAAACAACGAATCGTACGATTGATATTAGTAAAGAAAAGTTTGAAGAGCATGTTGATGAAATAGAGCAAGTGGGAACGATTATTATGAATCACACACCTTATGAACTTAACAATAAAGAAGCAGTTGAAAGAAGTGAAGGTCAATCAAGTAATTATGACAATTCAAAAGAAAGACGAAATAATAGTTTTCTAGAAAAACAAAATAAAAAATCTTGGTTTATTTCATTCTTAAAAAAAATAAAAATATATAACAAATAGTTTTTGAGATAGCCTCTTTGCTACAGATGACATGGTGCCAAAAATGCTATTAAGTCAGCTTTAAAAAATAAAGATAAAGCAAAGGTGAAATGAATGTTAACTGTATTTGAATTCGTTATATTATTTCTTGCAAGCTTTCGGCTTACAAGATTAATCATTTATGACACAATTACAGCCTTTCTTCGTAAACCATTTCATGAGGTGGTCGAAGAAGAGCAACCAAATGGAGCTATTGTAACGTATATGCAGGTGAAGGGGACTGGGTTACGAGCTTGGATAGGAGAGCTACTTAGTTGTTATTGGTGTAGCGGTATATGGTGTGCGACTTTTTTTTATGTAGGTTATTTGTTCTGGCCTTTTTTATTCGAACCATTAATTTTTATTTTTGCTATTGCAGGGTGTGCTGCCATCATTGAAGTTATTATTTCGAGACTGCTTGAGTAGAGAATGAGCATTAAATGCTCGTTTTCACTACAGCAGATTTATTTGTTATGCATATAATATTACACAAAGAATTTGGAGGTGTTTTGGTGAAAAAAATCATAATGAAACCAGTAAATAAACCATCACAAGGTAAATACGTAGCTTCCCCACCTCCTGCGACTCCTGTTTACAAAAAAACTGGTGGTTGTGGTTGTGGGAAGAGAAGATAGTCTGATAAAGCTTAACATAAAATGTATGAGTGAAAAAGGTAGAGTGAGCTCTAGCTTATTTAATAAATTTACCCGAAGTATTTTTAATATGTTTGCTGTCGAATATGAGCTTTATTACTATTATTTCAAAATCCCCATGAAAAAATGTTACTAAACGCTTGTTACTATAGGTGAGAAAAACAACGATCAAAGCAAAAATATTCAAAATATAAATTAGTTAGATCTGTTTAATTGAAAAGCCTATACACTAATATCATATATTGCATATGTTAGAAGCGAGTAAAGATTTTTTCTCAGGAGGGTAGAAAATGGCAGAAAAAAAACGGAAACCGAAAGAAATTCATGTAGAAAATTTAATCATTAAGGCAAATGAAGTAATTATCCAAGATGAAGGTGGTAAGTCGCAACAGCCACAGGAAGAAAGAAGGCCTTTCCGTGATCCTTGGGGATTTCGTCCAAGAAGACAACAAGAAGTAGCAACTGAAGAAGCAGATGAAACTGCAACTGATACAGAAGAAGTTAATGAAGATGACCAAGGTACAGAAGAGGAAAATGTTGAGCAACCCCAACAAAGAAGACCGTTTTCTTGGTTTTAATTTTGAAACAGAGCTCCTTACAAGAGCTCTGTTTTACTTTTTATATGAAGGCATGATGGTAAAAAAAGTTATTATAAAAAATGTGTAAACGATACAAGATAAGCAGTGAAAAGAAATTTCCAGCATAGGAGGATATTATTTTGACTGTTGCAACTCAAGTTAAGCAGACGATAGCTGGTTTAAAAAGTGCACAAGCGAGCTTTGAGCAATTTGCGCTACAAACTGAAAATCAACAAGCTAAACAATTATATGAGCAAGCTGCACAGCAGGCACAACAAATTGTAGATCTTGTTAATCCACGCATGCAAGAAATTGAACAAGAGGAACCTCAGTACAAACAATAAAGGTTGGTTAAAAACCAGCCTTTTTTGGAAGAAGTGCTTGCACATACTATTTAAGCATTACATAAAGAATGGATTGGTTTTGAATGAGAAAAAGTAGACTGCTTTTTTTAATGATCATTACCATAATAGCATCAAGCTGTACAATGACGGAAAAAGAGTCAAACGAAGATAACCAAATGATAACAAAATTAAGTAGCACATCAAAGGAAAGACCTCCCGAACAAATTGTGATTGATCAAACAATTTCGCAAAGAGTTATGAAGGAAATAGTAAAACAGGATAGGATTACGCAAGCTATTGCTGTAAATATTGATGAAGAAGTTGTCGTTGCTTTCAAGGTAAAACATGTTCACAGATGGTTTTTAGCTGATATAGAAGATAAAGCTAAAAAAGCGTTAAAAAAAGAGTTTCCAGATTACAAAATTACCGTTTCTAGGGATTTAAAAATCTTCATTGAATTGACGCGGCTAAAAAATAAAATTAATGAAGATAAGCTTGATAAAAAGAAAGCTGAAAAAGAATTAAATGACATAACATTATTATCAAAAGAAGAAGCTTAAAAGGTGGTGATATATGGTGGCAAATAAAAAACTAAAAAACTTGACACCAACACAACAGGAATATCAAAAATTCGAGAAGGTAAGAGAGACGAAGCGTCCTATTTTGATGAATTGTATTAAAGCTTTTTTCGTAGGTGGATTTATTTGTATCATTGGTCAAATGATCCAACTTTTTTATATTTACCAATTTAATTTTACCGAGCAAACCGCTGGACATCCTACAGTCGCAACTATGGTTTTTATATCGATGCTTTTAACTGGTTTTGGGGTTTATGATAGGATTGCACAGTTTGGAGGTGCCGGAAGTGCAGTTCCGGTTACGGGATTTGGTAATGCAGTTATTTCTGCGTGCATTGAGCATCGTACGGAAGGTTTTGTTCTTGGTGTAGGAGGGAATATGTTTAAGCTTGCAGGATCAGTTATTCTGTTTGGTACATTTTCCGCATTTGTCGTTGGGTTAATAAAAACGATTGTTACACAATGGGGTGGCCTATAAATGCTGAAAGGTCATCGTACATGGGTGTTTGATCATAAGCCTGTCATCATATCAACAGGTACCGTAGGTGGACCATTCGAAGCAAACGGAAAGCTAGCGGATCATTTTGACTTATTACACGAAGATTTGTGGCTAGGTGAGGACTCTTATGAAAAAGCTCACAAAATATTATTTGAAGAAGCATGTTTTAAAACACTTGAAAAAGCTCATTTACCAAAGGACAAAGTACAGTTTGTTATAGGTGGTGATTTAATTAACCAAATGACTCCCACAACATTTGCAACACAGTCTATTGGTGCACCATACTTAGGTGTTTTTAGCGCTTGTGCAACTTCAATGGAGGCATTAGCATTAAGTGCTTTTCTTGTAAATTATCAAGGTGCAAATTATGTGTTAACCGGTGCTACTAGTCATAATTCTGCTGTGGAAAAACAATTCCGTTATCCTACTGAATATGGTGGACAAAAGCCTCCAACAGCACAGTGGACTGTAACTGCATCAGGTGCTGCATTAGTGAGTAAAGAGGGGAAAGGACCGCGAATTACTTCAGCTACAATAGGAAGGGTCGTCGACATGGGTTTAACTGATCCCTTTAATATGGGCGGAGCAATGGCACCTGCAGCTGTTGAAACGATAGAGGCTCATTTTCAGGATATGAATATTAATCCAGATCATTATGATTTAATTATTACAGGTGATTTAGCACATATCGGAAGAGAGATTTCGCTCGATCTATTAAAAAAACATGGACTAGCTATCGAAGATCATAAGTATCAAGATTGTGGGTTACTTATCTACCGGGAAGGTCAGCCTGTATTGGCTGGCGCAAGTGGGGCAGGCTGTTCAGCTTCAGTTACGTACGGTTATTTACTTAACCGTATGAAAGCAGGAGAACTGAAAAGAATACTCGTCATTGCTACAGGTGCATTACTATCTCCGCTTTCATTTCAACAAGGAGAAACAATTCCTTGCATAGCACATGCAGTAGCCATAGAGAATGGAGATGAAATGTGAATGATTGCAACTTTCTTTTGGGCCTTTGTGGTTGGTGGTTTAATATGTGTTATCGGACAAATTATGTTTGATGTGTTTAAATTAACTCCTGCACATACTTTAAGTATTCTAGTTGTTGCTGGAGCTATACTTGACGGAGTTGGTTTATATGAACCGTTCATTGATTTTGCAGGTGCAGGTGCAACTATTCCGATTACAAGTTTTGGGAATTCTCTCGTTCACGGTGCGTTACAAGAAGCAGAAAAACATGGCATCATTGGAGTGCTGACAGGTATGTTTGAAGTAACTAGTGCGGGGATTTCAGCAGCTATCATATTCGGATTTATCGGAGCGTTACTCTTTAAACCAAAAGGATAAGAGGTGATAGATATGACGGTTGGATCACAAGTAAAGCAAAGCTTAGCAAGCTTAAAGGGTATTCATGCAGGATTACAAAGTTTAGCACTAACATCAGTAGAGGATGAGGCTAAACGTAATTTTCATGAAGCGATGCTAATAACTGAAGACATTATTAATGATATCAAAGTACGTGTAGGAGAGCTAGAAGGAGAAGAGCCTCAATATAGAGGTTTTTAATATTTACGAGAAGGAGCTAACGCTATGCTTGATTGGATAGAGGTTGTCATCCGTTCTTTTTCAATCATTATTGGTTTATTTGTCATCACAAAAATATTAGGGAAAAAGCAATTATCCAAATTATCATTTTTTGAATATATTGTTGGGATTACAATTGGTGATATTGCCGGAACTCTTTCAATGGATCTTGGCCTAAACGTCATGCATGGATTAATAAGCATTTTTATTTGGTCAATGTTTCCTGTAGCTATTTCATTCCTATCTTTACATAATAAAAAGTTCAGAGATTTCGTAGAGGGAAACTCTACAGTGTTCATTAAAAACGGAAAAATCATGGAGGACAATTTAAAAAAGGAAAAATATACTCTAGATGAGCTATTAGAGCAACTCAGGAAGAAAGATGTCTTTAAATTTGCTGATGTTGAATTTGCTACATTAGAAACGAATGGAGATTTAAGCGTTTTACTAAAAAAGGAAAAGCAGCCACTTTCAGTTGAGGATGTTATTGATAATCCCCCTGCTATAAAGGAGCCCCAAACTGTTGTTATGGATGGGCAAATCTTTGATGAGCCCCTTACTACGATAGGCTTAAATAGAAGGTGGTTAAAGGAAGAGCTAGATAAAAAAGGAGTAGCTATAGAAAATGTGTTTCTTGCACAGGTCGACTCCTATGGGCAGCTTACCATAGATGTTTATGACGATAAAATAGAAATTCCTAAACCACAAGAAAAGCAATTGCTATTAGCCTCTTTAAAAAAATGTGAAGCAGATTTTGAATTGTTTGCACTACAAACTGAAAATCGTACAGCAAAAGACATGTATGCTAGAAATGCACAAAAACTTCAAGACATGCTGATAAAATTAACAGCATATTTGGAACACTAAAACTGTAGGCCTGAGTTCATAATTCATAATACACCAAATAATTTCACTCAAAAAAAAAGCGCCTTATGAAGATAAGGTTTATGATGATAGGCGCTTGAACGATTCCGTTAATATTCTATATCTTCATAATCTTTAGGCTGTGGAGAAGGTTGTTTTGGGCTTTTTGTATATGTTTGTTGAATAAATTTTTTTTCTTGGTCCACTTTCCTGTTACTTTTTTTATTATCCTTAAATCGATCCATGATATGAGCAACCTCCTTAGTAAGCATTACTTGTAGTATGAGAAGTACAACAAAATATATACTACAATAAAGCCACTGCATAAATTCTGCAATGGCTCTACTCATTATTATTCATTTAGAAATTGTCTTACTTGTTCAGGTGTTTTAGCATTTGCACTATGCAGATGACTAAGTTTGTCACCATTTTTAAATATTAGCAAACTTGGAATTCCCATTACATCATATTTTTCCGCTAGTTCAGGGAAATCATCTTTATTTATCTCGAACCAGTTTAATGAAGGATTTTCGTCAATAATTTCACCTATAAACATGTCCATACGTCTGCAATCTGGGCACCAATTTGTATAAAATTTGATGATTGATTTTTCATCCCTCGCTGTAATATCGTTGAACTGATCAAGTGATGTGATTTTCTCCATGTATGATCTCTCCCTTTCATAATTAAATGACTTATTCAATGTACCACAAATAGATAAGATAAAGAACAAATTTTATTTGTGTTTGTTCTTCCTCCAAAGTATATCCATAGATAGGTGTAATGTATGTAAGCTGTCTTACTGAAAAAGAGTTTTGATGTCATTAGAATTGACATTGTAAGGAGGGAATGAAAGTTGACAACGGTTTTATATACGATGGATGGGTGTTCGTCTTGCCAGTATATACGGAATTTTTTACAACAGCAAAGTATACAATTTACTGAAAAAAATATATTTCATCATAAAGAGTATTTACTTGAGTTACAACAACTCATTAATGATATAACATTACCGATATTACATCTAGATGATAAAGTGCTTATTGGTAAAGACATTTTGAAAATGTTTCCTACAACGCTGGAGAGCTTTTAATAAATTGTTAATATATTCGTTATATATTCATAAGGTTCTTTTTTTAATCTTTGATTAAGGTTGTTGTCGTTAAATGTGTTGAAACAACAATGCAAGTTGTGGAAAATTAAGATAATCTAGTTAAAGAAAGGTGCCTTTGTGCATGCCCTATGCCCTATTCAGAGTGATAATAGTCTATGCGATAATAGCATTTAACAAGGCTCTTTCCATAAACTTTCTTACTATTGGTACTAAATTAGGGCAGTAAGAAGTGAATTGTTATCATGTTACTGGCTAAAAATCATACTGGGTTTATACGTATTTTTTTCTTTGTTCTAATAAATCGAAGAGTAAAGAGTAATTGACAATGCACTATTACTTAATAGTTGTACATTGGTAAATGTAATGTGCAGCTACTCTACTATAATGAAAAGCTTACACATAGTGGTAGTGTAATAGCTCCGGCTCTTTTTGTGAATTTTGTTGTTAAAGTTACCAAATTAGCACTATAAAAAGTGGGTTTATATGTTAGTCATCGTTGTAAAGAAGAAAAGATGCCAAGAACTCTTGTAGTGTGCGTGTTTTTTAAAAAATACGAAAAACAACAACATATGTGAAAACAGCCAAAAGCTAACAGGAAAATCAGGGAGAATACCGAGTAAGATCCTCCTTGAAAGTGAAGATATTATATTTTTCTAGGAGGACAATATATGAAAAAATTGAAGATTTTATCAATTATTTTTCTCTTTCTACTATCTGCATGTAACAACAATCAACCTAACCAACACGGAGCTGAAAATATACTTCAGCAAGAATGGAAAGATACTATTGAACTTGCCAGTGGAACAGAAGTGAATATATTTATGTGGGGTGGAGATGAGGGAATTAACTCTTACATTGATGATTGGGTTGCACCTAGACTACTTGAGCAGCATGACATTATTTTAACCCGCACACCGATGGATACAGAGAATATTCTTCAAAAATTGTTAACTGAAAAAAAAGCAGGCAAAGATTCAGGAACAATTGATGTTATATGGGTTAATGGTGAAAATTTTAAAAATGCTAAAGAAAATGAGTTATTACTAGGAGCATTTTCTAATAAACTACCGAATGTCCAACAATATGTCGATTTAGAAAGCTTAGATGTCCAATATGATTTTGGTACACCGACAGAAAATATGGAAGCTCCATGGGGGAAAGTACAATTTGTATTAGCTTACAATTCAGCAAATATAGCTGAACCACCAAGAACTTTTGCGGAACTAAAAGTGTGGGTGAAGGAGAACGAAGGAAAATTCACATATCCAGAAGCGAGTGACTTTACAGGTAATGCGTTTTTACGCCATTTAATGTATGAAGCAGCAGGTGGAGTAAATCAATTGTTATCTCAAAGTTTTGATGAACAATATATTAATACTCAAAGTCAAGAAATGTGGACTTATTTACGAGATATTAAACCTTTTTTATGGAGGTCAGGAGAAACTTATCCTCAAGATTTAGCTGCATTAGATCGATTGTATAGTGATGGTGAGGTATGGATGACAATGGGTTATAATGAAGCACGTGTTGAGAGCTTGATCGAAAAAGGGATCTTTCCAGATTCAACAAAAACATTTGTGTTTGACTCTGGATCGATTGGGAATACACATTTTTTAACGATTCCATACAACAGTACTAACGTGGCAGGTGCAATGGTTGCAATTAATTATTTATTATCACCTGAAGCCCAACTAAAGAAAATGGAGCCTTCTATGTGGGGAGAGAATATGGCACTAGACCCTACAAAGCTTTCCGAGGACTTACAAAAGCAATTACGACAAGTCAACAGAGGGGATTCTGTACTATCTTCAGAAGTATTGAAGGATCACTTATTACCAGAAGTAGATTCTCTATATGTGAATTGGGTGAAGGAGACATGGCAAAATGAAGTGGTACAAACGCCATAACAAGACATTATTATTATTTTTTCCTGTGACGGTGTTCTCAATTCTCTTGATATCGTATGGGGTTCTTCATGGAATTATTGAATCGATACAGTCGACTGGTGGTGGAGTATCACTGCACATATATCAAGAGCTATTTAGCAATACAGTGTTTATACAATCAATCAAGTTCAGTTTAAGAGTAACTATGGTATCAACTGTCATGTCATTAATCATTGGCCTTATTAGTGCAAAGTTCATTTATCATTTTTTGCAAAAAAGTCACTTAAAGTTACTCGTATGGATGCCGATGATTTTTCCGCATTTCGTAGCAGCTTATATGGTATTTAGTCTATTTTCATCTAGTGGTATTATTGCTTCTATTTTTTACTCAGTTGAGCTCATTAGTGACCAAAGTCAATTTCCAGTATTGACGATGGATCGAGATGGTTTAGGGATAATGATGACTTATATATGGAAGGAAGTTCCCTTTGTTATTCTCATGCTCATTCCTGTTTTTTATGAAATTGACAATCGGTATGAGGATGTTGTACGTACTCTTGGTGGCAATGGTTGGAATGTATTTTGGACAGTCGAATGGAAATGGCTTCTCCCAGTAATTATCGAGACATTTATTATCTTGTTTGCGTTTATTGTAGCAGCTTATGAAGTACCCTTTCTAGTCGGAGCAACAAACCCGAAAATGATTGCAATTATTGCTTATCAATGGTTTTTCGAAGGTGATTGGAGTAATCGTCCGCTTGCACTCGCTGCTTTTATTATTATAACTTTACTTATATTGGTCATAACAGCAGTAAGTTTTATGAGTATACAAAGGCTCAGAACAAGACTTATAAGAGGAAAAATATAATGAGAAAGCTCACTAAAAATATCGGATTACTTATTATGATATCGCTTGTATGTTTACCAGTTTCCTTAATAGTGGTAAACAGCTTTTCATACGGTTGGCGTTTTGGTCATGTTGTACCTGAACATTACTCGGCTAGAGGCTGGATGATTTTGTTTAAAGATCAAAAACTGATTGAGGCGCTTCAAACGACTATTACAATTGGCATAGGTGTATTAATTCTAAACTTTATCATTGCGTTTCCTGCTGCGAAAGGACTAGCACAAAAGAGTTTTTTTGGTAAGTCAATGTTTGAAACACTGCTATTACTTCCTATTCTAATTCCAAGTTTAGCGGTTGCAATGGGATTACACATTACTTTTATTAAATTGGGGTTAGCCGACCATTGGTTAGGTGTAACCATTGTTCATTTAATTCCAACTGTTCCTTATACTGTTAGAATTTTAAGAGCTGGATATGAACGTATTGGAGTGAAATGGGAAGAACAAGCGAAATCGTTAGGTGCATCACCGTTAAAGATATTTGCTACGATTACTTTACCATTACTATATCCTAGTGTACGTACCGCGTCATTTCTCATATTT
This sequence comes from Cytobacillus sp. IB215665, assembly GCF_033963835.1. Taxonomy (NCBI): domain Bacteria; kingdom Bacillati; phylum Bacillota; class Bacilli; order Caryophanales; family Bacillaceae; genus Cytobacillus; species Cytobacillus sp. IB215665. The sequence goes on along the minus strand of NZ_JAXBME010000003.1, from coordinate 4,946 downwards.
GTCATTTCACTAAGTCAATACGTTTTAACAGCACTTATCGGAGGTGGTACGGTAGTGACGTTAGCGACGATTTACTACCCTTATTTTAATACAGTAGATGATGCGGTAATTGCTAGCTTTTCTATTCTATTTGCCATCCTCCCTATCGGGTTTATGTTATGTATTGAACTAGTCATAAGAACAGTTATATATATTGCTAAAAGATAAAGAGGTGCTATGAAATGGATGAATCATTTGTATCTTGCATAAACGTGTCAATGCAGTATGGTAAAACTTCAGTTGTTGATGACATTAATTTTCAACTTGATCAAGGGGAGATACTTAGTTTAGTTGGGCCATCTGGTTCAGGGAAAACAACGATACTTCGCAGTATTGCGGGGCTTGAGCAAGTATCTACAGGAGAAATATGGGTAGATGGTATAAATGTAACTCATGCCAAAGCGGAAGATAGACCTATTGTAATGATGTTTCAGCATCCCCTCCTTTTCCCCCATTTAACAGTACTTGAAAACATTATGTACGGTGCAAAAAAGCTATATAAACAAAGAAGAAACCGTATGTATCATGCGAGACAGCTTCTAGAAAAAATTGAATTAATGGATTATGAAAAGAAATATCCTTATGAGCTGTCAGGTGGTCAACAACAGCGTGTAGCATTAGGACGGGCACTAATGACTAAACCGAAGCTGCTATTATTAGATGAACCATTTAGTAGCTTAGACCCTGAATTGCGTTCATCTATTAGAGAATGGGTAGTTTCTCTATTACAGAAAGAAAATATTACGACAATCTTTGTTACACATGATAAAGAAGAAGCGATGACAATTGGTAATCGGGTGGCGATTGTTATGGAAAATAAAATCCAGCAATTAGGTGCTCCACTAGATGTTTACACTCATCCTGTAAACGTGGAAGTAGCTAGATTTTTCAGTGATGGTCTTATCACAGATCATAACAAGTTTATACCTATCCAAGAATTGGAATTACTTCCGAGCAATAATCAAATTGATCAGCACAAACTAGCTTTTAGTGGAATGGTGATTAATAGATTCATCAAACATGGTCAACTTTTTGATCAAATAGAAGTAGATAATATAAATAAAAGTGTAATCGTTCCTTCAAACAGTCGTGTGAAAATAGGAGAAAAAGTAAAGCTAGTGACTAACCGAAGTAACGTACACACATTCCTTGCTTAGAAGTATATTTATTATGCTGTTTTCGTATAGAATGTTGCTTTCGTACTAAGAAATAAACACGTACACAACTAGGTTTTGGGGTATCTTTGCTATTTTAGGAACTATAGCAACAAAGTTTACAGACAGAGCTTTCTTTAAAAAACGAAATGAACGGAGGGAGCAAATGAAAAAGCAAACGATTATAAAAATCATATTATTAATAGCTGTTCTTATTACTTTAATATGGATTAATAACAAATATTTAAATATAACTCCGACGTTAATAAGAGAATGGATATTATCATTTGGCCTGTTTGCGCCAGTTATTTATGTCATTTTATATACTGTACGTCCACTTATCCTGTTTCCAGCTTCTATTCTTTCGTTAGCTGCTGGATTAGCTTTTGGGGCTGTTAATGGCACCATTTATACAGTAGTAGGGGCAACATGTGGTGCCGCTTTATCATTTTGGGTTGCCCGTAAGCTAGGGAAAAATATTAGTAATAAAGAATGGACTGGAAAGGCCAAATCTATTCAAACTCAAATTGAAAAACAAGGCTTTATATATGTCTTATTGTTACGCTTGTTGCCAATATTTAATTTCGACATGATTAGTTATATCGCAGGTATTTCAAAGGTTCGGTTTAAAGATTTTGTCTTAGCAACGTTTATTGGTATTATTCCCGGAACATTTGCTTATAACTTTTTAGGCTCAAGCTTTGCTCATGGAGATATGAAGATCGTTATTATTGCAGTGATCGTATTTCTACTCGCATTAATTATTCCGATTTTTACAAGTAAGAAACTTAAAAAAAGGTTAGGTTTAACGAAGTAATCAAAATCAATTAATTAACGGAGGCGTAATCATGCTTGATACACATGCGAGGAAGTACGTACAACCTATCTTTCAAAGATCGGCAAAGGGTTTGTTGAAAATAGGTTTGTCTGCAAATCAAACAACAGTGATTTCGTTTGTAATTGGTATAACAACTGGTGTTTTCATTTATTTCGATTATACCGTATTAGCACTGATCGCTTTATGGGTTTCTGGTTTTTTAGATGCAGTTGATGGCACAATGGCACGACTAACAAAACCATCGCCATTTGGTACGGTCCTAGATGTAACATTCGATCGCGTTGTAGAGATTAGTGTTATTTTAGGTTTGGCATTTCGTTACCCAGATGCGATGTGGAGCCTTTTATTATTAAGTGTGTCAATCATTGTTGCAATGACAATTTTTTTAACAGTCGGTGCAGTTACGGAGAAAGAAGGTATTAAATCTTTTTATTACCAACCTGGTTTAGCAGAACGAACAGAAGGGTTTTTACTTTTTTCAGCAATGATGATATTTACGAATGTGCTTGTATGGTTGACATTACTTTTTCTAGTGGTTGAAATTTTTACAACAGCTCAGCGATTATTAGAAGCAAAAAGAATTTTATCATAAGGTGGGAAGAACAGTGAAAAAATACGACCTAGTAGTTATTGGTGGCGGTGCAGGTGGACTAACAGTTGCAGCGGGTGCTAGTTCATTAGGAGCAAAAGTAGCGTTGATTGAAAAGGAAGAACAACCTGGTGGAGATTGCTTGCATTACGGCTGTGTTCCATCGAAAGCACTAATAGAGTCAGCTAAGATCGTTCACCATGCAAAAACGCAAACAGAACAATTTGGACTTCAATTACAAGGAAAACCATCGCTAGACGCAGCAATGACTAGAGTAAAATTAGCAATTAATACGATAGCAAAACATGATGATGCCGATAGATTTCGAAGTATGGGAGTAGACGTATATATCGGTATCGGAAGCTTTCGATCTTCTCACGAAATCGAAATTAGTACAGGAGAAGTCGTGTACGGGAAGAGAATTGTCATATCTACTGGATCAAGGCCGTTTATTCCACCAATCAAAGGAATGAATGATATTGATTATATAACGAATGAAACAATTTTTTCTTTGAAGGAAGCTCCTGGTCGATTATTAGTCATTGGTGGAGGTCCTATTGGTTTAGAGCTTGCACAATCTTTGGCTCGCTTTGGTAGCGAGGTTACTGTAGTTGAGCGAAGTGAGATACTGTTATCAAAAGAAGATGAAGAAATCGTTCCGTATGTTCAAAAACATCTTGAAGATGAAATGACGATTTATACAAATGCATCAGTAGAAGAGGTTAGTAAACAGTCTGGACATATATCCGTTTCTATAAAAAAGGACGATAGTCAGGTACAATTACAAGTTGACCAAATTCTCATTGCCTCTGGAAGAATTCCAAATACAGCAAAGCTTAATTTATCAGCTGCAGGTGTACAAGTTGATCAACGCGGCACTGTTGTCGTAGACGATTATTTACGTACAAATATTAAACATATATTTGCTGTTGGGGATGTGAATGGAAGGTTTCCATTTACACATGTAGCCGGTATGGAAGGTAAGTTAATCGTACAAAATGCTGTGTTAGGAATTTCAAAAAAGGTCAATTATGATAACGTCCCATGGGTAACTTATTCTGATCCAGAGGTTTTTCATCTAGGGTTAACTGAGAGAGAAGCAAAAGAAACATATGGGGATATTTCAGTATTCTCTCAACCTCTAGCTGATGTAGACAGATTTGTAAGTGACCATAACACAAATGGCATGGTTAAAATTATTGCAAATAACAAAGGTAAAATAATCGGTGCTCATGCAGTAGGTGTAGGTGCAGGAGATTGGATGCAAGAAATCGTGTACGCTAAGCAATATAATCAAAAAATTGGTTCAGTTTCTCAAGTCATACACCCTTATCCAAACCATGCTGCAGCTGTACAGCGAACAACTGATTTGTATTGGCGTGAAAAGCTGTTTAATAGCTCGTTACCGAAAATTACAGAAAAATATATAAAATGGTTTCGATAGTATTCATGAATACGTACAACTATGATTTGGTGAACAACCTGCATTCATCACGAATATATTATGGTAACTATATAGGAAATGAGTGATGAATGTGCCAGATTTTTGGAAGGAGTTAGCAAAATTTCTATCAGATATAACAGGAGAAGCTGAAACAAACGAAAAACCACCTCCTAAAGTTGATCAGTGGGCAAGGGAGCTTGATTCAGATTTAGGTAAACTTGACAATACAAGTGATTCTTTTTGGAGAAAATTTGAGAATATGATGGAAAAGGGAGAAAGGTACTTTGAACAGAAGCAAAATGAAATAGATAGAAAGTTTTAAAAAAGCTATATCTCTTTCTCGTATATTTAGTATCAATTTTTACTACATTAGAACAGCTAATTGAGGCTTCTTCTGAATTTATTAATTGTAATGTCTCAGTATAAAAACATCATAAAAGTGTAAACAGCCTAATTAAAGCCTCTTTTAATATTCCCCCTCCCTTACATTAACCTATAAAATTCCTAGACATCTCCGCGTTTATCCATATCGTTATTTGACTAGTCATCATACAGTAATAGTGATGATATACAGGGAGGTGTTAAAAGGGTATGTATTGCGGATCTGGTTGTTATGGATATCCTGGTTATGGATATGGTGGACCATACGGTGGGTCATCGTTTGTATTACTCGTAATATTGTTTATCCTATTAATAATCGTAGGTGCGACCGTATTTATGTATTAGTTTGAAGGTTGGTAAACACTATTGACATGTAAGTTCATTAGAAGCTATTCCTCTTTAGGCTATACGTAAGACGTAGCTTTATAGGAAGTGTAAAAGAGGCTGGGACAAAACCCACCTCTGAAATGAAAAAGCCGTTGAAATTTTACTCGTTGTAAA